>NZ_JAWJYP010000047.1:0-12224 GCF_033063275.1 Nitrosomonas sp. Is37
TGGATTTACATCGCTATGACCCGTATTATGTCGAGGCGATTAACCTAGAGCAGGAGTTTCCAAACAGCTTCTTAGTGATTACTCCCTCTACTCTGACCCACATTAATCGCTGATACCAGACTGCCACGATTTCCCCAGGCATTTCGGATGAAGGATACTACCTGCGCGACCTCTTCGTCACGAATAATTTGCTGAAATGGAGGCATACCGTAAGGTCTGGGGTTTGCTGCAGTAGTAGGTGGATAACCGCCATTCAGCACACTGCGAATAACGTTAGTGGGAATCGTCATAGTAACGCTACGATTACCCGCCAGTGCAGGGTAAATACCTGGTGCCCCCCGACCTGATATGCCATGGCAGTTTTGGCAGTATTTCTCATACAGCTTTTCACCCTGTGCCAAGTATTTCCGGACATTTTCTGGCATTTCCGGATAACTCACTTCAGACAGAGCATTATTCTCAGGTAATGATTTCAGATAAATTGCCATAGCACGTAGGTCATCCTGTGATAAATACTGCAGACTTTGTCTGACAACCGTTCCCATTGGCCCCGATGTCACAGCACGCTGGGATACGCCGGATGAAAGTAATTCAATAATCTCTTCAATAGCCAAATCCATGCCTCCCGCTTCCTGCCGGGAAGTCAGCGATGGCGCATGCCAGCTCGACCCCATGATTTGCCCTCCTCCCATGGAATCTTCTTGACTTGCACCCAGCACATTTCTGGCAGTGTGACAGGCATTACAATGGCCCAATCCTTGCACCAAATAAGCGCCTCGATTCCATTCGTCACTCTTGCTTTGATCTGGTTCATATATTCCCTGTTTGAAAAAGAGGGTACGCCAGAGATACAAAAGCGGTCTAGAGTTATAAGGGAAGCGGATTTCGTGAGGTGGATTGGATTGTGAAACAGCGGGCACCGACTGAAGGTAAGCAAAAATCAAGTTAGCATCCTCACGTGTCACCTTCGTGTATTCGGTATAAGGAAATGCAGGATAGAGGAGTTTACCATCGCGCGATTTACCCTCATGCATCGCTTTCCAGAAATCCTCTTCGCTCCAGAGGCCGATACCCGTTTCTTTATCGGGCGTGATATTGGGGGTGATAAAAGTTCCAAATGACGTAGACAATCGATACCCTCCTGCAAATGGCTGGCCTCCTTTGGCAGTATGGCATCCCAGACAATTTCCGACACGCGCAAGATACTCACCCTGCGCTCGTCGTTGTTCAGACAGGGCGGCATTTTCAGGAGAAGCATTGACCACGCCGGTGTTAGCTGCCAACAGCAAAGTCAGCATATAGCCAAGAAACAAAAAATCATTTTTCCATTCCCGAGCAATAATAATCATGGTTTGTGTCATCGAACTTCTCCATTTTCCGAAACAATGCTGGCACAACGCTGGGCCATTTCAGGTGAAAGTTGATTAGCTGGCTTTCCTGAAGCAGGTTGGGCAGCTAACCATTTTGCAACAGCATTGATTTCTTCATAGGTCAATTGTTTGGCGATATCTGCCATGCAATTCGCTATTTTTCCTCGAATCAACCCTCCGCTATGCCACCCTCCCAATTGTGCTGTCAAGTAAGCGCTATGCAACCCCAACAAACCTGGCACAAAAGGGACTGTTCCCATCAAATTCTTTCCATGACAGGCACTACATGCTGGTATATTCCGTTTGAGGTCACCTGAGTAAACAAGCTTCTCCGCTAGATTTTCTTCCAGGGGTTGCAGGGTGATAGGCTCTGGAGGAGGATAGGGCAAATCCAATGCTGCAAAATACTGAGCCATCTCTAGCAAGTATTCATCTGACATATTTTCGAGCAAAATAACCATCGGCTGGTAATAACGTCGACCGTCCCTGAAGTGACGTAGCTGGTTAAAGAGATACCCCTCCAATTTTCCCGCAATACGTGGGTAATACGCATCTCTGTTATGCCTGTCCTCTACGCCGTGGCAAATAGTACAAGCCTTGACACGTTCAGCAAGCGTATCGGGAACATTAACCGATAGCACCTCTACAGCATCTGCCAGACTAGTAAAAAACAATAAGATAATTAAAATAGAATGTTTCATGTCGTTATTTTTATAGATGATCAGTGTCTATGCCATTCACTTTTCTGAAAGATTTGTATCAACATGGCACAATTATTCTGGACGAAAGTTTAAAGCAATCCGCAATTCCGGCCAAACTTATCCAAAACTATGTCACAGCTCATTACCAGGCAAGGATTGACTCAGGCACACTGACATTGCTCATTGGTCAGCATAGCAAATTATTATCAAAACTCATGAAAGAGTATGGCACACAATGCGTCCTCTATATCACTGCCTGCAATCCTCATAGCCAACCTCAAGATAGGGAAGCAAATCTCACAGCGAGTAATCAATTATTCGTGCTGCTATCCACACTTTCCAATCACATTTTTTCCGGTAAAAGCTCAGACCCAGCGGGTAAGTGGCCAGCGGAATCAAGCTTTCTGGCATTAGGCATTGATTTTGTCGCCTCTAAAACACTCGGCAGACAGTTTGATCAGAATGCCATTGTATGGGTTGATCTTGATGCAATTCCCCGGCTAATTTTACTGCGCTAAAGCTCCACTGCTATCATGCCTCACGAGCGATCGCCTGCTTTAACGTTTCGATTTGAGACTGATTGAGCGTCTCAGTTTTGAGTAATTCTTCAGCTGTCCTCTCAAGAAGCGCACGATTTTTGCGAAGAATACTTATTGCCCGTTCAAGCGCCTGATCCACGAGGACACGCACAGCCGCATCAATTTTGTTGGCCGTATCCTCGCTATAATCGCGACTCAATGGTATCGGGAAGCCCTGCTGCAAGAAAGCAGAACGCTCACGATCATATGCAACATGCCCCAGCGCATCACTCATGCCATAACGCAGTACCATGGCACGCGCCATATCAGTTGCACGTACCAGATCATCCGATGCTCCCGTGGATACTTCATTGAATATCACCTGCTCGGATGCCCGCCCACCTAGCATCACGGCCATTTTATTCTCCAGCTCAACCCGCGTCATCAGAAAACGATCCTCGGTCGGCCGTTGAATGGTATAACCCAGCGCACCCACTCCCCGCGGAATGATCGATACCTTATGCACTTCATCTGTGCCAGGTAATGCCAGCGCCACCATGGCATGTCCCAACTCATGAAACGCCACGATCTTACGTTCTTTAGGATTGAGCAGACGATTACGCTTTTCAAGACCCGCAACAATCCGTTCGATTGCGTTATTAAAATCCTCCATCGTGACGGAATCTGCTTTACGGCGAGTAGCCAGCAAAGCGGCCTCATTGATCAAATTCGCCAGATCTGCACCTGTAAACCCGGAGGTGAGTGCTGCAATTTGTTCTGGTTTGACATCGCTACTCAGTTTCACTTTTCTTAGATGTACAGCCAGAATTTGTTCGCGCCCCGCTTTATCTGGCCGATCCACTAACACCTGCCGGTCAAAACGCCCGGCACGCAGTAATGCGGCATCAAGGATTTCCGGACGGTTAGTTGCGGCCAGCAATACGATCCCGCTTGATGGATCAAAACCATCGAGTTCAGCCAGCAACTGATTCAGAGTTTGCTCCTTTTCATCGTGCCCGCCCCATGCATAAGAACCACGCGCACGCCCCAATGAATCAAGTTCATCGATGAAAATGATGGCTGGCGCCATTTGCCGTGCTTGTTCGAAAAGGTCACGCACCCTGGCTGCGCCTACACCGACAAACATCTCGACAAACTCTGCTCCCGAGATCGAAAAAAATGGCACCCCCGCTTCACCAGCTACCGCACGCGCCAACAATGTCTTACCTGTTCCGGGTGGTCCCACCAGCAAAACTCCCTTTGGCACCCTTCCGCCCAGCCGACTATAGTCAGCAGGGCTCTTCAAAAAATTGATGATTTCAAGAAGCTCCTCCTTGGCCTCATCGACACCCGCCACATCGGCAAAGGTAACCTTAGTTTCTTTCTCAACATAAACTTTGGCGCGACTCTTACCAATTGACATTAACCCACCGCTCACGCCACCGCTCATGCGCCGAATAATGTACAACCAGACTCCGATAAAAAGTACCATCGGCAAAATCCAGGACAACAAATCGCGCAACCAGGTACTCTTGATAACCCCGGTATAAGTCACATTATGCTTATCCAGGATATCAGCAAGGTCGGACTCAACACGTGTCGTGACAAAATTTTTGATTCCATTGGCTCCGGATTCTTTTAGCGTGCCGTAAATCTGGTTTTCTGTAATCGCCACGTCGGCAACTTTACCTTCTTCCAGTAGTGTATGGAATCGACTATAAGGGATCGGCTCAATTCGGGTATATTGCTCGTAAAGATTACGCAAAAACATCATCGCAAGGATAGCAATGACGATGTACCAGAAATTGAATTGTACTTTCTTATCCATTAAATTTTTATCCATAGGATATTTCCTTCTTTATTGGAAAAACGGTTAAAAATCGTGAGAATCAATCAGGCAAACTACGGGCCAGTCCACGCTCAAGCTATATCTTTATGATCTTATCTTATGAAAATAAATCCTATTCATGCTTCTCCAGAATGAAAAAAATAAACTATGATGAATAACGCTTATTATTAGATTTCATATTTGATGCAATGTATTGCATCATTCTGGGAGTTTTACTCTGGCTAGAAGCTAGCTCTTATGATTATTTTTTACAAATGCTTACCACAGAGCCATAAACGATAAAGTTCGGTCCCCAGAGTAACCCAATTTTGAAAAACTATTTTCTAATTTAGGTGAAAGCGACTCATTACAGTTACAAAACACAACATTCTAAAAATCGCAGGAAAGCCTGAATTACTACTTATTCTGCACAGCAGAAGAGTTTGGTCAAAATACGTTGACGGGGCTTTGGTTATGATTGTGATATCGTCATCGAAAAAACTGAAAAATTCTTTGCTACGATTAGTCACACTATCAGACATAAAGCTTAATTTGTAGGCATTTCCTGGTGTCAGCACATGCTCCCGGCAGCGCCAGCCGTACTGATTTCATACATTCAATTTAGCTCAACTAAGAAATCAAGGATTATGAAAGCCTTACACATTCTGAAAAACCGATAGAATGCTCTATGTATCTCACTGTTGCTTGGATAAAAATAATTTAAACATATTGAATGTTTGTTAATATTTGTTAATAACAGAGAGATTCCTTTTATTTATCTATCTAAGGAGACTCATCGTGCAAACAAAGACATTCTTCATAAATCTGCTCATTCTTGTTTTTCTGGCTTCCATCGCTCCTGTAACCTCTGAATCGCTTAGCACAGTTAATATCGAAGCGAAAACAAACACTCCCCCAGATCATAAAAAAATGGCTGAATACTACGAAAAAGAAGCTAAAGAAATGAGTGCAAAAGCGGACGAGCAAAAAAAGCTGCTTGATGAATATGATCTTCATAGCTATTACTATGGTCGAGAGGGCCAGATTTTCCAGTCCCATCATGAGGCCTTATTTAACAAATATAAAAAAGCAGCAGAGCGAAATAGCGAGATGGCTGCTGCTCACAGGGAAATGGCAAAAAAACGTTAAATAAACACCTCCTATTTTAAGAAATTACTTTTTAAAGTAAGCAGGTAATCATTTTGATCTATCTACTTCTACTTTTGGGTTGATATCTGATTAAATCAGAATAATCATGAATTTCTGCTCTGAATTAATAAAATACTAAAAGCTGAGGGATGAAATGAGACCGATTAAAGTGGATATTAATAATCCCTTATTGCCTACTCAATCAAGTGTTACCGCCAGGATGTAGCAGCAATTCTGCAGGTAAATTGCTCTAAAACAGGCAAATCCAGATGTGGTCATGATATTTTCTCCTGATCTTCAATTTCCTGCACAAGATAATCGACTGCATGATCTGCCGCTTCCTGAAAAATATTGACTACCCTCGTTACACCCGCCTGCTGTAAAGCCAAGGCACGCTCATCATCCCGAGCCAAGCCAACGATACGCCCTTTAAATCCTGCTTCTTTGAGTGCGTGAAGTAATGCCCGATTAGCACTCCATTCTGGAATGGTCGTAACAATCCAGTCAACGCTTGCAAATGGCAATGTACTGAGAAAGGCAGGATCTTCCGCATCTCCGTAGCGTACAGGCACATTCCGATGCCTCAATGTTCTTATGGCTTCAGGATCGAAATCCACTCCTAGCACCCCAACACCATGGTTATGTAGCTGTGTCAGTACTCTAGCTCCATATCGCCCCAATCCAAAAATGATGATCTTGGTGTTATCTACCATTGAACGTTGCCGCTCAATTGAAATCTCCCGATAGGGCCGAGTTCGCTCGAAAATACCCAGGAGAATTGCAAGAAACTCATATAGACGCTGTGAATTCATAATCATATAAGCGGAGAATGTAATCGTGACAATACCTACCAACGTAACTAGGCCGAGCATATCCTGTTCCAGATAGCCGAGAATGATACCCATGGCTATAAAGATGATTGAAAACTCACTTATCTGAGCCATCGTCAGGCCTGTTTGAAAACTGGTTCGTTTGCGGTATCCCATATATCCCATGATGATCATCACGATGATCGGCTTACCAATCAGCACGAACACAGATAACACAGCAGCAGGCCACAGCTCTCCACTTAATGTAGAAAAATCGAGCTTTGCACCTAAATCAATGAAAAAGAAAAGCAATAGGAAATCGCGAATCCCCGTTAGGCGGGCATAAATCGCATCACGAAAATAAGTGGAGGCCAGGGAAAAACCTGCCACGAATGCGCCTGCCTCCTTTGAAAAACCGGCCCATTCACCCATAGCTGCAAGTGCCGTCCCCCAGGCAATGGCAAAGATTAGCAACATTTCTTGCGACCGAGCTACGAGTCTTATTAATGGTGGCATGACATACCAGATAGTCACAAATAAAAGCAGCGAAACTAAGCCGATACGTAAAATAAGAAACAAAGCAACATCTATCCATCCACTCAAATCGCTTGCTTCTGTATCATTCCCTAATGCACTTACACTCATCATGGCCAGAATTG
This sequence comes from Nitrosomonas sp. Is37, assembly GCF_033063275.1. Lineage (NCBI taxonomy): Bacteria > Pseudomonadati > Pseudomonadota > Betaproteobacteria > Nitrosomonadales > Nitrosomonadaceae > Nitrosomonas > Nitrosomonas sp. Is37. Next base: position 7,035 of record NZ_JAWJYP010000047.1, read on the forward strand.
CAGCAATATCCTGCACTATCAAAATGCCGATCGCGATACGTCCATGCAGAGAATCAATCTCTCGGTCATCGGTTAACAGCTTGACAATAATGATTGTACTGGAGAAAGAAAGTGCGATCGCTATATAAACAGCGGTCTGCCAGTTCTTACCAAGCAGGATAATCAATAGAAAACCTAATAGCGTAGTAATAACTAGCTGTGCTGTTCCTACAGCAAGAGCAATGGGACCGATATGGCGTACATGCTGCAAATCCAGTTTCAGTCCAACTAGAAAAAGCAAAATAGCTATACCAATTTGAGCCAGAAGATTAATTTGGTTGTGCGCTCCAACTAACTCGAAGCCAGCTGGACCTGCAATAATGCCTGCCATAATATAGGCAACGAGCACTGGCTGTCGAAAATGAACAGCTATCACTCCAATAATACTTGTGGTAAACAACAGAAATGCCAGCTCTTCGAAGGGTCCGTGCATCTGATTACCTTATTTCCATTCTTAAATGATATACACTCAGTGTAAGCTGCTCATTTTCCAAAATATAGACATGGACGAGTTATAGAAACTTAGTGAAACGGGTGATCAAAAATATTTCAGATGCAATTCCTACTTTCTTTGCTTAACTAGGCGTGACTGCTTTAATTGCCCGAAGCACTCATTCCGGAAATAAATCCGGAAAGGGGTTACGTCTTGTAACTCAAAAAATGCCAGTACTATCTCTATAACGTTAATCGAGTCAATATTCTGACATTGCCTAGAATGACATCCCTAAGTAATAGTCTGGCTTGAATTAGGAGAAGATCTCACATGAGGGAACACAAAACCACGAGCATGAAATAAAAAATGCTCATCTTGGTTAAGTACAAGCTCGCAAATTTTATTAGATTCCCTTAATGATTTTGTTGTTTTGATGAGTTAGCTCACTCGATCAATTATGACTAGCGTTTAATTGCAAAAATAAGTTATTTTATTATCTTAGTTAACCAGTTGTTTTTTATAGATATAAACCTCAGAAAGCTTATAATGAATTAATGCAATTAAACACTAGTTTAGCTTGATAGCAATCCTGGAAGATTTCAAAAAACACTTTTTAATGCAACATGTAATTATCAAATCACAAAGTAGTCGCAGTACGCTAGTTTCTCTTTCAAAGCAAAGAGAATGTGTACGCACTATCATGGACTGTATTTTATACAGAGATTACAGAGATAAAAGCACAACAAGGAACAGATCTATAAGAATCATCCCTTGCTGTTTTACTACTTACTAAAAATTCTTAATAAACTGAATTATTTCGTAATTTATTAATGTTTATGTTCATGCTTATGCTCACTATCTTCTTCAGCATCGCTATGGACATGATGATGATGCTCTCCCCCCTTTCCATTCGACGCTAGTGGCATGAAATTTGCGCCTTGGGTCTCATGACCTGGAATAGCTATAAAAACAGCTACTGTAGTTTCAGGGGTAATTTTAAAATCCCCCTTCGCTTTCATTATATTTGCATAAACCGGCTCCAATACAACGGATTGTCTTTTCCCTTCCTGACCTGCTTGGATATTTGCTTTCCCTTGCCCCCCACTGGTGGCAATTGGCTTATCTCCATGATCAGTTATATACAGAGTCAATTCACCATCCTTAGCTACCAACTCTAAATGGAAGGGGCCGGATGCGCGAAGCTGGCCTCCGTGAGGTGGTGTTAATGTAGCTAAATGCCCTTCTGTATGGGCCAATGCAAAATATGGCATCATCAACATCGTACTCAACAAAACGGATGTAACGATTAGTCTTCTCATTCAGTTTCTCCTGGAGTATTAATTAAGACAAGGATAATTCGAAGTTATAACAGATTTAAACATTAATGCACATGATCACTTGGTGGTGGAAGAATTTCCTTCTCACTATTAAGCTGAACCAGCTGTTGTTTTAGAAAATCCATATTATCCCACCCACTTTTATCCCTATCGGGTATCCATCTTGCGCGTAAGTAGCCAAAGCGATCTACCAAAAATTCCAAATGTTCAGGAATGACTCCCTCGCCAAGAATATCCGGATGAGTAAGTGTCCTTCGATACAGAATATAACTATTTCTGATCTCCCGAGATCCTTCCGTTACTATAGGAAAAGGTATTTCCGCTGCAATCTGCATTATTTCCTGTTGATCAAGATCATTCATTGGAACAGCTAAAATAACTGTATTGAGTTCACGCAGCCTGTCATAAGATGCTTTCAATTCTTGTAAACGAACTTGTGATTGTGGCCATGTAAACAACACGAGCATCACATTTTTTTCCTGACGGAAATCCTTCAAGTAGCCGCTGGAACCATCATGCGCAAAATAGGAAAAAATAGGTGGCGCAATAGATGGTTTCTCAGGAACAACCATGGGTTTTAATAGACGCCCCTGATAGCCGCGTGACATGCCATGCATATAATTGACGACATCCCAGCGATCCTCTTCTGATAAATTACTAGAAAAACCTGGCATACCTGTTTCTGCAATGCCATACGTTAGCCAATGGAAAAAATCACCAGCTGTATGTCTAGCTGTGTGGGGCTCAGTCAATAGATCAGCGGGTGGTGGATTAAATGTTTTAGCAAGTACCCCATTGCCTTTACCTTGCGGACCATGACAGGAAGTACAATTTTGTGAGAAAAATACCGATCCATTAGAGATGGAAATAGCATCAAAAGGAACAGGTGTACTTTGATAAGTCTCCGGATAAGCATCCACTGCTAAATGAGGCAAGGCTATTGCTAAAGAGGCAATTGTTAAGCTAGCTGGTATTCCAATCCTTTTTTTAATTTCCCATTTATTCTTAATGCCTAACCACACTGAGCCAGCAGCCATAATTAACAATACCACACCACTCCAGAAGAAAAGAGGAGTATTTGGCTCATTCCAAGTGGCATCAATTGAGAATCTAAAAGGATAAGGCCAGTTTTCTACCATGGCATGCTTTGCAGGTATGGTGTTAGCCAAAATAGTCGCAACTAACACCATGATAATGGCAAGTATGAATTCAATGCTTACCCATTTCTTCAGTTGCTGCCCACCCCTTTGGATTTGCTCGACGTAATTTGCTTGCGTGAATGATGGTAGCCATCTAGAGCGTGCTCGATACGCGATAACGAGAATGATCGCCAGTAGTGTAAGTTTTATGTTTATTAGCCAACCATACGCACTAGAAACCAGCGCATGATAATCTTCCTCTACCATTCGATCAGCAACGATAAAACCAGTTACCATTAAAACGGCCATTACCGGTAAGGCAATCGTCGAAAACTTCTTCAAGCTTTCAGCGCTCAACAAATCCAATGGTTTGTCAGGATCTTTCGTACTGAATATTATCAATAGAAATGCCGGTAAGGCGCCAAACCAGGCACCTGCCAGAAGAATATGCAGCACATAAGGAAGTATTGATATAGCAGATATTTCCTCTGCAGCCGAATGGCTAACAAGTGAGCCTGCAATCAACGGCAATGATGCTGCTACCGCACCTAGGATATAGTGCCACCTCACTCTGTAAGCATGCCGAATATATAGAATGGCTCCTAGCAAAACTAACGCAAATAGTGCACGAGCCGCCCACAGTTGTCCCATGCGAGTCCGCTGCACCACTTCCAACCAAGCATCTGGTCGCCAAGCATTAGATACAACACCAGTCGCTTCGCCTGTTGTTGTCGCTAGGATACCTAGCAATCCAATTAGAATGATACCAGCTAACCATAAAAATCCACGTTCCAACCGGATTGCCCAGGGACTTTCAAATACAGCTTTCTGTTGTCCAGCTACAGCAAGAAAAATACAGCTACCAAAAATAATCAGATTGGCTACCAGCTGTGACCAACGAGCAAATGCAGCAATGATCTCAATCATCTTTTTTTTCTTTATCCGAAACTGTAAAATTATATTCAGAATCAACCACATGACCATCTACAGAGAGCACCCGAAATTTCACTGCATATCGTCCTGATTGCATTTCTGGCAATTCCAAAATTATAGATTTTGGATCTCCAGGATGAACCTTCACTTTATTATCTGTAATGGATTTTTTATCTTTATCAAATACAGAAAGAGACGCATACGCAGGTTCAATTTCTTCATTAAACCAGAGACGGATTTGCGTTGGTGCTGTAGAAAGCACCGCACGACGAGCAGGTTCAGCCTTGACAAGAGCAGCATGTGCTAATGCTTGATTTGCATGCATAAGAGTCATTACCGTTACTACTATAGATAATGCTAAAACTCGCTTAAGATTTAATATTGCCCATTTTATTTTCATTCGAGTACTCCTTATTTTTAGATATGATAATTCGAATAAATTAATGTTCTTTAGATTATTGAACCTGAGCGTGGTTCTAATATTATTTTGCTACTAACTGTAAACTAAGCAGCTTCTGTTTTATTTTTTTTACTACGCATGAAGAAGATAGCACCAACAGCTGCCAGCACGATGACGCCTATGATATAAGGCAGATTCGATTTTCCACCAGCTCCTACTGAAAACGGAAAGCGGGATACATATTCTTCTTTCTCTCCTCTTACCGTAACCAAACCGACAAACTTGCCTGCTTCCGTAAAGCCATGCTCAAAGGTCACCGATCCATTCGAATATACTTGTGGCGGCAAATGAAATATAGTTACTGCATCAAGATTCTCTTCTGACCCTGTATCTCGTATTATTCTCACTTCAGTCGTCATTGTTCGCAGTTCTTCATTGATATAATCCAGCGCAACAACGGTACGGCCTATCATAGGAATATCTTCACAAAATTCCTGCTCTTGCGTGCTCTCAGGTTGATAACCAGTAAAATGCATGGTGTAGGGCCCTACCGTAAGCTTACACATATCTTCGGCCAGTGACAGCCCACCATGTGCATATAGTTGCATTGAATATGCCATCCCCAACGCAACCATAAACATTGATTTATAAATAGATTTCATTACATTTACCAACATTATGCTTTCCCTCAGCGGCAATAATAAAATTTTTATTATATGATTATTTCATTGACAAAATGCTACTTTAATCTTTTTAATGATGTGCAGCCCGCCATTTACGTAGCCGCTTCAATAGCTTAAGCTTATAGATCAGCCATGCCAATATCAGCAATCCCATCACTGGTGCTATGGAAGCACGAAGTAGCTTCATATAATCAACCAGTTCAACACGCAGTCGGTATTGATATTT
>NZ_JAWJYP010000048.1:0-11971 GCF_033063275.1 Nitrosomonas sp. Is37
CTAACTAATACTTCTTTTCTTCTTTGTTCGCAACCTCCAAGCCTACTTTCTTAACCATAACTATGTCAAGGATTTTGGGTAAGAGATCATCATCTAGATAATTAGATTATGATTTCTCAGCTATTTTTTGCTGGACCTTTACGTCGCAAGAAAAAGAAAGCTAGTCCCCCTGCTACACCAAGCAAGAGCATAATTTCTAGCATACCAAAACCACCGCCATGACCACCATGCCCTCCATCCCCACCAACATGTAGGGGAACACGTACGGCAGTACGGACAGTATCACCTTCTACTTTTTCCAGTAATACAGTGTATTGACCAAGCTCCTTCAGCTCTGTCGCAACAACAATAATTCCAGAAGGATATGTCGTAGCTGGCATATAAAAACCTTCATGGTTGCCAGCAGCGTGCGCTACATCTTTGTGCTCTTCGTGCTTACCTACCTCATGCCCATCATGAGAATGATGATCAGCGTGCCCTTTATGCTCACCATGATCCATTTCATGGTTTTGCTCTTTGCTGACGCTGTTATTTGCCGCTATATCGGCACGAGCTTCTCCCCCATGCCCCTCGTGCCCCTCTTTTACTAGACGCACAGCAAGCGGTATCTCACGAGCATCAGTGGGCAACTCAAGCGTCATATTTATTTTTCCAATATTTGGTACATGATCGCAATACGAATGCATCGGAGGAATATCACCCTCTGGTACTTCATAAACGCTGACAGTTACAGGAAAATCGCCCGACTTAACTTGACATCCTCCATGCCCGGCATGATGCCCTTCATGTGCAAGCATCAGCTGCGCATGAAGCGAAAATGCTGCTAATGACAATACTACTGCTGCGCATAATTGCACAACCAATCTATTACGACGTGAAGCCTTTCTCATACTTTCTCCAGGAACTTAATCTTAATTAAAATATATTTGTAATTGTATAACCTGCTCAGCAATATTGCCTAGCATATTTGCTCGTGATTGTATAACAAAAATTTAAGGAAGGTTGAATAAGTGTGCCAAGACAAACACTACAGAAAATGCACAGTACACAAAATTACTAAATATCAGATAGATAGAATTCTGGATCAGCAGAACTGAACTCTGTCACACCATCGTATAGCCACCTATCCTCAAAACTTTTTAACAATCTATATGTGATTTAAAATATTGATTTTCAAGAATCTCTTGTATAGAAGATTTGCTCAATAAAGCAGAATTTTTCATGTCGACCTGAAAAAAAATAAGCTGCCAGAAAATTTCTTAAACACGTTTTTTGATTAAAAAACTATCACTCCAGAAAATTATTTACTATAATTAAATGCAACTAAGTTGCGTATTTTTTTCTCTGTGCCAAATAATTTTTACGAAAAAGCCAAAGAGCTGATTAGTCACACTGGTGATCGTGCTACTCATCACAGAATCCGAACACTTGCCACGCTATTGGCTGAGCAGCATGCACTTACTCATCGTGAAATCGAAGAACGATTAAATGCAAAAGGTCAATTGGATCGCGTAACGCTTTATCGTGTTCTTGAATGGATGAGCAAGAAAAATTTAGTACACAAAATAGCAGGAGATGATCGAGTATGGCGTTTCCGTGTCAACACGGAATTACATTCACACCAACACGCTCATTTCATATGTACACGATGTACCAAAGTGACATGCCTGAACGATTTCAGAATTAAACCTGATCCTTCCTTGCCACTTGGTTATTTATTCCATGAAATTGAATTAACGGTTAAAGGACTATGCGCTGAATGCGCTTGATGGACTAACCATTTCAAAAATAGAATATTTTATTCTCTACAAATGCAACTCAGCTGCATTTGTAAATTCGACAACTCCCCTGGCACTTAACTACAAAGCATTATTTATCAGCATGTTGCATCACAAAGTCATAAAAAATAGAACCCAGCACAACCCAAAAGAACAATTAAGGTTAACTACTATGGGTTTAATCGTCTTCGTTTTCAATACTATTAATACTAATGCTCAAGCAGAAGAAGCTAACAAAACAATTAAACTTCCCGAGATCACCATAACTTCAACGCCATTTCAAGACCGAAGTGAGTTAGATATGACTCAGCCTACCACTGTTTTACATGGAGACAATCTCCGCAGAAAACGTGAGGTAAATCTTGGCGATACTTTATCTAGTGAGCTTGGCGTAGCCTCAAGCTCATTTGGGCCTGGTGCCGGGCGTCCTATCATCCGCGCTTTGGATGGACCACGCATTCAAGTACTGGAAAACGGCATCGGCACACTTGATCTTTCTTCTCTCAGCCCAGATCATGCCGTCACTATCGAAACGCTCAATACCTCACAAATTGAAATTCTGCGAGGCCCAGCAACTTTGCTTTATGGCGGAGGCGCAACAGGCGGAGTAGTCAATGCTGTAACTGGACGCATCCCCAATCGGGTGTTTAAATCATTAAAAGGTAATTTTGAAGTACGGGGAAACACTGCAACTGAAGAAAGAACTGGATCACTCAACGTGAATGGCAGTTTTGGTCAAACCTCATGGAGTGTCGGCGGTTTCAAGCGTAAAACGGGCGATTATCATATTCCTGGGCAAGCTAATGTTAATCAGAACATAAACAACGAAAAGCATGTGGTCAAAAACAGTGCAGTTGATTCTCAAGGCTTATCTGCTGGCGGCTCCTACGTAGGTGAAAGAGGATTCTTCGGTGGCTCTATCTCATTGCTAGAAAGCAAATATGGCGTACCAACTCCTGAAAGACCTACTATTGATTTAACACAAGCCCGTTACAACTTAGCCGGAGAACTAAATAACCCTCTTACTGGCCTTGAGAAACTCAAGGTACGCATGGGCTACAATGACTACAAACATAATGAGCTTGAAAGTAATGGTGAAATCGCGGCTCGCTTTAAAAATCGAGAACTAGAAACCAGAGCCGAGTTTTTGCATTCGCCTATTGCAAATTTAAAGGGTTTGTTCGGTATACAATTTCAGGATCGAATATTTTCTGCTTTAGGGGAAGAATCAATCATACCCGTGACAAAATCACGTTCTACCGGGCTTTTTCTTATCGAAGAACGCAGCTGGGGTAATTTTCGATTTGAGTTTGGGGGACGATATGAATATGCCACACGCGATCCACAAAATAACATTAACCGATCTCGCGCATTCGGTCTGTTCAATGGTTCTGCTGGCGCTATCTGGAATTTTGTAAAAGACTATAACTTAGGATTGACAGCAACGTATGGCCAACGCGCGCCGGCGATAGAAGAGCTCTATGTGCATGGCCCCCATCGTGCCACAGGTACATTCCAGATTGGCGATAATGCGTTACACAAGGAAGCTACCAATAATTTTGACTTATCTCTTAGCAAAACTGCTGGATTTATGAAATGGAAAGTTAACGCTTTTTATAACCGGTTCAACAACTATATTTTTTTAAGAAACGTAGATACGAATGGAGATGGCATCGCTGACCGTGTTAATGAAGACGGAGAGCTAAATCCACAGGGTGAATTTCAAGCACAGAATATAGCTCAGACCGATGCCACATTTTACGGTGCTGAAGCGGAAGTTATTTTTACTTTTAAACCGGACAATTTAGATTTGCGTCTATTCACAGATTATGTACGCGGCAAATTAGACCACAACGATGGAAATGTTCCACGCACTACACCCCAACGTTTTGGATTGGAGCTAAACTACCAACTGGGCCCCTGGGCCGCGAATCTGACGACGATACACGTGCTCCGCCAGAATAAACGAGCAGAACTTGAAACCAGCACTGCCGGTTATACGCTACTCAATCTAGAAGCCAGCTATCGCATAAAAGAAACTCAATCAAACGGTATCAAACTCTTTGTTCAAGGAAAAAACTTGCTTAACGAGGAAATACGTATTCATACCTCTTTTTTGAAAAATTTTGCACCCTTACCTGGAAGGGCTTTAGTAGCAGGAATAAGAGGTGATTTTTAAAACCTGCTCAATAGGAAAAACTTTTACTAAAAGATTCGAGATATCACTTAAAACTTAATTTATAGGAATATTGCAGGATTTTTAGTCAGCGCAACTAATACAATATAAAAAAATACTATCTGAGCCATAATCCAGGCGCTAACTTTAATTGTACGGGTCTTGCCGAATCTCAGCGCTATCATGCCCAACCCAATATAAAGAAGCAATCCCGCAACTTTTGCAGTCAACCAAGAATCTACAAGCGGATTTTGTTGTATCAGAACCGCCAACGTAATTGCACTAGTTAGTAACACTGTATCAATGACATGAGGCATTATTTTTACCCAACGTTGCTGCAATTGAGCTGACGCACGTATCATCCAAATACCCCGCATCAGAAATAGCAAATAACTGAGCATGACACTGGATACATGAATCAATTTTAATAACGTATAGCTCATCACCATTTCCCAAACAAAACCCAACCATGACTACCAGCAACTGCACCCGCAACTGTGACGAGGCTGATACTTAACAAGAACCAATGCAGACGCTGAATCAATACGAATGTTTGTTCTGGCTTATTGAGCGCCCTGGTCTTAAACCATTTATGGAGCACCCATGGCTCCAGCACAAACAGCATCAGCGTAAAAATACCCCACACGAACACCATGGCATGCATCCACCAGAAATGGAGTTCAGCAAAACGATTCCATCCATCTAGAATATGTACCATATAGAAACCACTCAGTCCTACTAATAATGTAGTAAAACGTGCTTGAGTAGCAAAGCGACTTTCAATATGTTCGAAGAATTCGACACGTTCTTCAGCTGATTTCATTTTCGCTACAGCAGGAAGCAGAACTGTCGTCACCATAGCAACACCACCAATCCAAAGGACTACACCCAACACATGCAATACCCTAGCTAAAACAAACTCATCCATGCTGAATTATGCTTGAATTTTTACACGAATGTGGGAATAGCTTAGAATCTATTCACCAGAAACCCATTCCTTCGCTTCATCGTAATCAGAAAAAACTGTTACATCCGCATTGATAAACAAATTTGATACCCATGCGCTCCATGCTTGCCATTGGTTATCAGTAACTACCGCAACCCGATTGAATTCACTGCCATGCTCGCGCATGAATTTGATTTCTTCCCAGGCAACATCTACCGTGTAATCCACCATATCCCGCCAATCAAATAATAAATTTATCTTATCTTCAGGATGTGATCGATATAGTACCTGGTCTTCAAATTCTTTAAAGTCACTGAGAGTAAATTCCCCGATTACAGCTACGATGATCAGGTTATTGATTTTTTGAATAGTAATCATGCGCGTGCTCCCAGATATAATGGATCCATCATAAATAGTTGATTTTCATCATACAAATACTATTGAATCTATTGACTACGAACGCTCATTGGGGCAACTCTCAGGCTCAACACCCCTCCTAACACAATCATTCCCATCCCCATCCAGGCAGAAATGGGCTGAATATCATGCCAGAAAAAAGCATCCCACAGCCCTGCAAATAATACTGTACTATACGCAAGTGCACCAACTACCATTGTTTTACCGACGCGATAAGCACGCGTAAGTGCTAGCTGTGCAAGGGTAGCCGTTATGCCAACCCCAACCAATATCCATAAATTATTGGAGGTAACGGTGCTAAATGCAGTTAACGATAACCATATACCGGTTATTACCGTACAGATCAAGGTAAAATAGAAAACCACTACCCATTCAGACTCGCCCAATTTACCAAGCTGTTTCAGATTAAGATGAGCAAAGCTTGCAAAAATACCTGAGATCAAACCAATTAATCCAGTCTGCCACTGATCTTCATGTAAAGTTGGCCTTAACAACAAAATCACTCCTATAAATCCGAGTACGACTGTCATAACCAACACCCAATGGAAACACTCTTTTAAAATAATCGTCGCCAACAGCGCTAGAAATAGCGGCCAGGTATTATTCAGGGATATGGCTGTTGCCAGTGGAAGTTGCGTAATGCAATAAAAAAACAGCAACAATCCACCAAGACCAAACAGTCCACGCCAGCAATGAATCTTCCAGTGTTCGGTAATCAATGACACATGACGAACACGCATAGCTAGATAGGTTAAAAGTAGGCCAATCAAGGAACGGTAAAACACCAGCTCGATACTAGAAAAATATACTGCACCTAACTTTACCAACATTCCCATGCAAGCAAACATAAAACCCGCCACGAGCATCCACAGCGAATGCATCACTGATTACTTTAAAAAATGCATTTTAGAACAATAGTTAGCGTAAGTAAGAACCTATCTCCCTTTGCAGGAAATTATGAAAATGCAACATCCCAGCTTCCATCGGCATTTGATAGGGACCAAACTCATTAATGTTTTGTTGATGAAGTACACGACGTCCTGTTGTCATCAGCCTGCAGATTTCTTCGTCTTCTAAAGCAGTTTCGAAGTATGCTGCCTGCTCTGCCTCAATGAATTCACGCTCAAACAAAGCAATCTCTTCTGGATAGTAAAACTCAATTACATTCATGCAGCTTTCTACTCCAGTTGGTAATATCGTACTAATGATAAGGGTGTGGGGGTACCATTCAAGCATCACATTGGGATAATAAAGCAACCAAATGGCACCATAAGGTGGCTTTTGATTATTATTGCACTGTAATACCTGCTTGTGCCACTTCTCATATACTAGTGTGCCTGCTCGGTCAAATGCAGGATTAACCCCTACAACTTGAACACTGTACCAATCACCAAACTTCCAATCAAGCTTGTTGGTATCAACAAAATGTCCCAAACCGGGATGAAAGGGTACGACATGATAATCTTCCAGATAAACCTCTATAAATGTCTTCCAGTTACACGAATAATGATCTATATGGACACGATCAAGAGTATGATCCGTAAAATTAAAGTCCTTGAGAACGCTTAGATTTGCCATATCATGTGCAACATTGCGTTCACCCATAAACAAGAGCCCATTCCAATTTTGCAAGGGTGTTTTACCCAAATCCAGACATGGATTATTGCTAAAATACGGCGCCCCGAGCAATTTGCCATTCATCGCATAAGTCCAGCGATGTATAGGGCAAACTATATTTTTGGCATTCCCGCGTCCTTTCAGCAGAAGCGCCTGACGATGGCGACACACATTCGATAACAGCTCAATGCCATTCTCGTTGCGAACTAATACCTTAGCATCATCCATCCATTCTATGGCATGGTAGTCCCCAACATTGGGCACCATCAATTCATGCCCGACGTAACCAGGACCTTGATCAAATAGTCGCTGTTTTTCCAATTCAAGTACATGTGGATCCAGATACCAGCCAACAGGAAGTTGTTGTGGTTTCTCAGTCAACTCAGTCAACAATTGTGACACTTGCGCTAGACTAGACATATGCAATTATTTATTAAAGTGATGTTCAATAGAGATTAATACTCAATGGACAAATCAAATATTTAGAAATTCAAAAAAATCAATAAAACAGAAAATTGCGTCTATACTTATTAATATAAGGAAGACTCTAATAAATAAGTTTCGCTTTGAGGACTGAAAAAGATTTTACATTACCAAGATTCACATCTACATTATCCTCTTATTTCATAAGATTACAATCTTAGCGTTGTGCGTAAATCGCATGAATTGATTAAACATAAATTGGAAGAGCTACCTCAATGAAATTGAATCAACAGACAAGCAACAAAGCCTGGGTATTTTTATCGAGTGCACTTATCATAGGACTTACCTCCTGCAGCGATAGCCAGGAACCTAAAATTAACAAAGCCTCTCTCAAAGGACCTACCACAGGAATACTCACCGATGCCGCCCCAGTTGCAGGTGTTGTCTATACTACATCTTCTGGATCATCAGGAACTACAGATGCACAAGGCATGTATCGCTATAACCATGGCGACAATGTCAAATTCCAGCTTGGCGAACTGATCATCGGTGATATTAAGGCAACTGGTATCGTTACTCCAATAGAGCTGGCTGCAGGTAATGAAAATAAATTACAGAACCTGCCCATCCTGCTGCAATCCCTTGATTCAGATAATAATCTTTCGAACGGAATATCGATCCCAGCAGAAGCAGCTGCAGCAATCAAATCTACCCTTGATCTCGCAAGCGATCCAGTCAGTTTTGCTAATTCTGCAATACTTAAAACGGCACGCGATGCTGCAGGCATAGCTGGCGACATCAAATCAGCAGAAGCAGCCAGTGCAGATTTTCTTGCCCGAGGAACCAATCTTCTTGGCAGTCACATCTGGGTAAAATACGATGACACCAATGCGAGCATTATACGAATAGCAGCAGATGGCAGTGGTGAATACTTGCAGGGCGAAGCAACAGCAGATGATTCATGCGATGAAAACCGTGTTTGCGGAGGCGGTACTATTATTAAAGCCGGGGTGGAATACGGTGTTGCAAACGCATCGCAATTTGATACCAGAGGATTTAATCTCAATAGCTCGACATCTGTTGATACTAATCTCCGAGCAGGTTTATCGCACCCGCGCCCTACTTGGCGAATCCATACAGACGGTGACGAGCTCATTATTTCTGACATTGTAGTTGCCCAAAGAGCAAGAGAGCAAAGTGGTCTTTTTGGGGAACTCTTTCACATCGCACGCCCAATTGAACTCAGTTCAGATGACGAGCCCATTCTTACTGAGATCAAAGAAAAGCGGTATGCCAAAATGGATAATAATACCTCTGGCATTGTGGGTGCCTGGGAATTGGATAAAAATAGTGTTAAAACCAAATTATTTCTGTTCTTTCCCAATAATAAATTCATGTTGGTAGACCCTACTGGAGAAACCTTTCAATCCGAGCAAATGGCATGTGGAACCCCAGGTGTTGAATTTGCCTCATATGCATATGATGCCAGCTCTAAGACCCTGAATATGAGGAGCTTTATTTATGATACCAACGGCTGTGTCGGTCTCTCGAGCGGTTCAGACAGCCCAATTTCATTTGACATTAGCGCAAACGGTGATTCTGCAGTCTTAAGCAGACAAGGGGAAGCATCTGTTACGTTATATCGGGTCTCAAAATAACTCACCAAGGCGTGATAGAACAATTTGGCGAGAGCTAAAATTTACTCTCGCCCCTCTTCTTAAGCTTTCCTATCCTTGACATTTATATAGCAGCTATTGGATCTGGCTTCTGGTCAAACTGCTTTGATATTTTCGGTATTTGGTACTCGCCATATTTGATGTTAATAATCCTGAGCCTATATCGAGCTCATACCCTTTGATGAATATCAAGACCAGGGGTTTTCATTAAATGGCTATAATCCGCGTCGCACTCGATGTACCTATCGATAGTCTATTCGACTATATTGCACCCGATGCAACACCGCCAGACGTTGGCTCATTTGTGCGTGTTCCCTTTGGTAAAAAATTCATGATAGGCATCATCATGACCATATCCGATGATGCCCACGTTCCTCATGACAAACTAAAGCAAGCTGAAGATATATTACGGAATATCCCCCCTATACCTCCAACTCTCATAGAATTATTTGAATTCTGTAGTCGCTATTACCATTATCCTATTGGCATGGTAATCATGAATGGAGTGCCCACGCGATTGCGCAGCATTAAACCTCTTCCACAACGATCTATCACACCATTCCTATTCCGTTTAACCGAAACAGGTCATGCTATAGCACTCTCTTCCATTCCTGGCCGAAATAAAACTAAACATCACTTGCTTGCTCACCTTAAAGAAGTGGGCAACATCACTAGTAAAGAAGCAAAGCAGCTCTCTCCACGTGCTCCAAAATTACTGCAGGAATTTTTAGTTCAAGGATGGATAGAAAAGATCTTAATGGAGCCGGAATTCACATTAAATGCTCCTCCTATTCTGCAGCTCACAACCGAACAAATCACTGCAATCAATGCCATCCAAGCTGAAATAGGCCTATTCAATACCTGGCTGCTCCATGGAATCACGGGTAGTGGCAAGACCGAAGTTTATCTCCAGGTTACTTCAATGTTGTTAAAGCAAAAACGCCAAATACTTATCCTGGTGCCCGAGATCAATCTAACTCCCCAGCTAGAAGCAATTTTTCGCTCACGCTTCCCCGCCACACGTCTAATCAGTTTGCATAGCAAACTCAATCCTACCGAGCGTATAAACGGTTGGTTACAAGCACAGCGGGGCGAAGCAAGCATTGTCCTTGGAACACGCCTGACCATCTTCACGCCATTACCTAGGCTGGGTCTGATTATCGTTGATGAGGAACATGATCATTCATTTAAACAACAGGATGGACTACGCTATTCAGCGCGAGATGTCGCCATTTTTCGTGCAAAACAGGCCAATATACCCATCTTGTTAGGCTCTGCAACACCTTCATTGGAAAGCTACTACAACGCCATAACTGGCCGATACCGCTGGATACATTTGCGCACACGTGCAGTGAAAAATGCCACACTCCCAGTCATACGCTATGTTAATACCCGCTCCGTTCAGCTCAAAGAAGGGCTATCTGAACCACTACTTGTTGCGCTAGAAAAAACCCTAACTCAAAAGCAGCAAAGTATGGTTTTTATTAATCGCCGCGGTTATGCTCCAGTATTATTATGCAAGTCTTGCACATGGCTTGCGACCTGCTCACGCTGCTCCAGTCGTCTCGTTGTACACCTGACTCAAAAAAACCTACGCTGCCACTACTGTGGTCACACAGAACAGCTTCCACAAGCCTGCCCACAATGTGGCGATCAGGATCTCATGCCATTTGGTCATGGTACACAACGAATTGAAGCTGCACTGGCAAAATTTTTCCCTCATGCTCGTATTCTTCGTGTCGATCGGGACAATACTCGTCGCAAGGAAGCCTGGCAATTCATATTAAGTGCGATCCATGAACAACAAGTAGATATCCTGGTAGGCACCCAACTTCTAGCAAAAGGGCATGATTTTCCTAATTTGTCCTTGGTAGGTGTGCTCAATGCTGATACTTCACTCTATAGCATCGATTTTCGTGCAGAAGAACGATTATTCGCACAATTAATACAAGTTGCCGGGCGAGCAGGTCGCGCTGAAACTGCAGGAGAAGTTCTCATTCAAACTGAATTTCCTGATCATCCCTTATATAACGCATTAAAACATCACAATTATGATGCTTATGCACAAATATTGCTAAAAGAAAGGGAAATTACTCATTTTCCTCCCTATACCTATCAAGCGCTACTTAACGCGGAAGCACCACAAATCGCTACGGCGTTAAATTTCCTCACCATGGCAATTGCACTCATCGAACCAACGGAGCAAATAGAAATATTCGATCCTGTTCCCGCACAAATGGCGCGGCTAAAAGGACTAGAGCGCGCCCACCTGCTGGTACAATCCTGCTCCCGCAAAAAATTACAGCTATTTCTCAGCGACTGGTATATAAAACTCAGCAAAATTCCCCATCGTAAGGTACGATGGACTTTAGACGTAGACCCGCTAGAATTCTGAGTGAGACCGAGTACGTTTGATAAACTTAAATCATTGATACAATTCACAATTATGATTACTGGCCCGGATATTTCGCCAGCAAACAAGATGACAGGAGATAATGGCGAGGCAATTTGTGAGCAGATTTACGCATTCCGTGCTCAGCCAATATCTACGACTATTGGCACTAAGTGAAAACGGAAAGATGCCGCAAATCACTCGCGAAGTCTAACGGTATAAATTATTCTTGCGTAAATCTATCCAGAAGCACTTGTTAACAGCTTTTGCATCATATTAAAGGCCAACCTGTGAAGTATCTAGGCTAAATAATGAGAAAATACAAGCACCTTCCTGCGAGATAAAGCCTTCATTCCGTAAATGTTTCCCCTTCAGCATTGATTGGCTCTGGTTCAAACACACTAGAGCATTCTGCATTTAAATACGTCCATACCCTGAATTCAGGAAGTAATTTCTGCATTCATATGCTGAGAAGAGCGGCAGTATGCTGCCGATGGTTTTCCACAAAGCATCGAATGACCGTGCCATGGCTTTTCTCAAAAGGGC
>NZ_JAWJYP010000049.1:0-10850 GCF_033063275.1 Nitrosomonas sp. Is37
TAAAATGGTGAATGTTAACAAACAGCAAAAATCGCTACATCAGCTAGCTCTCACAATTTCCAAACAGTTTCTTAGATTTTAGATTCCAGGAAATTCAGTATGTCTCAGTTTATCGCAGCATCATTATCCGGATACTAGTTAAGTTACTCAATAACGTTATGGCTAGCGCAGGGCAGGGTTCCTCAAAACCCAACTATCAATTAATTCGCAGAGTTCGTCAGGATGAGTGGCAGGCAGCCAGTGCTCGGAGTCGATCGTAGCAAATTCCACTTGTGGTAATCGCTGCAACAGGCTTTGGGTGCGTTCCGGGTCGGTAATGCTGCGTCCACCTGACTGGATTACCAGGGCAGGGCAATGCACCTCAGCAATGGGCAAGGGTCGCATGATCTCGATCAGGTTATTGAGGTACTGTGCCGTCGGGATCACCTTGAGGTCATGCTTGGGCCTGCCATAGTCTGCCAGCATTGTTTGCAGCTCGGCTGGGCTTGCTTCATGCACGCGGCGATCCAGTACCGGCAAATCCAATGTATCAAGCCGGCGTCGATAGAGACCAAGCCGGTTGAGTAGTTTGATCAGCGCTACGATAAGCCGTAGCCCAGGTACAAACGGCCGCAATCGGGCCAGAATGCCGGTTACGGCTTCACGCGCCATGGGTTCGATCAGTACTAAGCCAGCACACATGTCGGGGTAGCGCACGGCGAAGTTGAGGGCGATGTTGGCACCGAGGCAATGGCCCACGATGATTGCACGAGTTTGGTGCTCATGCCGCAGCAGACTAGCGATGTCCTGGATCCAATCTTCGATACGTGCAGCGCCCCGCCACATTGATTCGCCATGGCCGCGCAGGTCTGGGCGTAGCAGCAGCCGGTTGGCAGTCAGGCGGCTGTGCTGAGTAAAATACCACCAACGAGTAGAGTTACTGGCCGCACCGTGCAGCAGCACAAGCGGTATGTTAAGAGATGTAGCAGAGGGAGCACTTTGTTCATTTTGATCCGGTGTCCATCGGCGGTAGGTGAGTTTGGTACCATTTTTACCCTGGAAATGTAGTATTTCATCCATCTAGAGGCGTCCAGTTCTTTTCAAGCGGCGCTTGACCATGCGGTGGTAAAGTGAGGACAGTATGGGTCGAATCACTGGCAGGCCAATCAGCCAAGCGAACGGTTTGAGTAAGGATACCCGGGACATCAGCAAAATATAGGCATCCAGTTCAGAAACGATCCGTTGGTTTTCATCGCGTACATGCAGCTCGCTCAAGGCTTTGTGCGGATCAATGCCAATCTCGCGCAAATGATCGTCCTGCCCGGTGATATCAAACCAGCAGATATCTTCCCCCTCTTTTCCTGCCAGCTTTTCATAGTCTTGCCGATCCTTGACGCAACTTGGGCAGGCGCCATCGTAATAGACGGTGATTTTTTTCTTGTCTTCGCTCATTGCTAATTCCCTCGCTTAAAAGTCGTCATCACCGCTAAAATCATTGCCGTTCGCGTAGACCTGCCGAACTGCCAGAATGCGTGAATGTTGCTCTTCGACTGGTTCAGGTCGAACGATATGATAATTTTACTGGAACGGTCTATTAGACAACCATGAAAAAATTTTGCAAGCAAAGAAATGCAGTTAAAGGTGCATAACCAGATTCAATTCTAAATCAAATCTGGCTTTGTCGGCTGCTTTAGGGAAAGCAGAAACGGACGGGATGCAGCCGTCGAGAGTTTTTTCATGGGACTTCCTTAGTTAATGCTTTCTAGCACAATCAATTCTCGTGTTGCACGGGTCATGGCAACATAAAGCAAACAAACTTCTTCTTCACTGTTCTTTCTTGCATCAGCTTGCATGTTTGCAGCTGGAATAGCGACCAGTGGGAATTCCAGTCCCTTACTGCTATGGAAAGTTAATAGTTTGATAGTATCCTGTTTCCCACTAAATTCAATATCTTTTTTCCAGCTAAAGGGAATGCCTCTGGTAGTAAGAGCATCTCTGATAATCTTGCCTACTGGATCCCAGTGACGATAAAGAATCGCCATATCCTTCCAGGGCATGCCATCTTTATGGGCAGCTTTTAATTGCTCAGTGATGTATCTAACCTGCTCCTGAAGACTCGGTAATTTGATCAACAAAGGCTCAGGTCCTTTGCGTCCGGCAGAAATCGGCATTAAACGCGGTGCACTGTCTTCGTCAGCTTCGGTAGGGGTGAGCAATTGTCCGGCAAATTGACCAGCAAATTGAAGAATTTCCTGGGTATTGCGGTAATTGATTTTGAGAATAGTGGTTCGTCCTTGTGCCTGGATGCCAATACTCTTAAAGCTGAAGTTGTGCTTTTCTGCAGTGTGGTAAATAGACTGAGCATCATCATAGAGAACTAGCAGCGAATTCGTGCGTGGATCAACCATCTGGACTATCAGTTTGAGCCATTCCGGACGAAAATCATGGCCTTCGTCGATCAACACTGCTTCGTACTGCCCGGAAGGAATAAGTTTGTTATCCACTGCGCGGATAATTTGATTCACCATGTCATCCCAATAGCCATCGCGTTTGATATCACCTGCAGGTAAACCAATGTTATAAGCTGTGAGTTGTCGATGACACCAGGCATGAAAGGTGAGTACATTAACTTTGCCAGCGATTTCTTTTTGCTGAATCCAGTATTCGAGTCGTTTAGCGAGTACCTTGTTGTAACAAAGAATCAAAATCGGCTTAGAGCAAATCTGGCTAAGATATTTTGCGCGATAGCCAAGTATGAGTGTTTTGCCAGAACCCGCCACACCATGGATGACCCGATGGCCTGCCCCGAGACTGCGTGCTAACTGTTCCTGCTGCAGATCCATGATTTGTAAAATACTCGGTAGTTCGGCAGCTGTCGTTTCAGTTTTATCAAATAGATCGCCTTGTTTTGCTGGTATCCGGATTTCAGGAAACATATGCCAGCGTATTCGATCGATCTGCGGCAGGCTAAGATTACCATAACCTCCTAGAGTAAACATGTCCCACAGATGTTTCTGGAACACTTCCATCTCCACCGATTCGACCATTTCATCCTGACAAATGATGCGACGAGGTTCCAATACTTCAGCCAAATCAGTGCTGTCAAACTGCTTGCGGCTGATATTGGCTAGCACTACTCCATATGACCAAGGAAAAAGCAGTTGACCCTGCATCCGACCACTGCTGAAAACTAATTGAGCATCCTTTTGAAGCATATCGGCCACTGCATGAGCATATTGACGGGCTTGCTCAAGGGGATTGCGCTTATGCACCAATCCTTCAGCCATCAGCAAAGTCACGTCCGTTTTGGTAATGGATTGGATGCTGGTCAGCTTCCAATCTTTGACTTCAAGAATCAGCAAGCCACGTTTAGGATGCAGCACGATAAAATCTGGATGTCTCATCGATTGACCGATGGGTACGTCATACCAGCATAAGTAATCATCCTCCAGTTTTGCTTCCAAGCGTTGTGCAAAACGTCTTTCACCGGCAGTCATACGGGAAATGCAGGTCGAGTAGCTAGGGATTAAAGTAGTCATTTTTTATTTAAGAAGATTACAGATACCTTGTTAGCGTTCAGAGAATTTCAATTCCCAATAAAAAATATTCTTTTAACTATCGGTAACTTGAATATTGCTGTCTAGGCGATAGCTGTTTCTTTCGCTGTTCGTTCAAAATTGGTGATATTCTAAAAGAGAAATTCTAATCTTGAAGATTTCCTGATTAAATCTCTTGCACAAGGAGTTTATTATGACTATTACTCTAAATCATACGATTGTGCCGTGCTTTGATAAGCAAGCATCCGCAGAGCTTTATTGCCGACTATTTGGCTTTGAGTATTTGGGTAAATTTTCCCATTTCATCGTGGCGCGTGTAAACGATACGCTGACTCTCGATTTTGATAGCAGGGAAAAATTTGAATCCCACCATTATGCGTTCAAGGTTTCCGAGCAGGAATTTGACGAAATCTTTGCGCGCTTGCAAGCGGAGAAACTCAAATATGGAAGTGGCCCTACTGAGGCAGAGAATATGACGATCAACCATAATTATGGAGGGCGCGGAGTTTATTTCCGTGATCAGAATGGACATCTGCTGGAGTTGCTTACTGCAGATTATGAAATGCCTCCGCAATAACCCAAATCTGGGTAAAGTCGTCGCTCCAGAGCAAGAATGAGCTGCTCAGTGTTCTTCGCTCATACCATATTCGATAGGTGTTTTGACGAAGAAGATATTGATTCCTTTTTCGTGTAGTCGAGCAAATATGCGTGCGGCGTCAGCCTTACTTAGCGCCATCGTTACTTCGATAGGCTGATCACCCAGCTCAAAGAAATGTGCCGCATGCAGTTTGCCATCATGACCGTAACCTTGAGTTGCAGCAATTAATGTGGCACCTCTGATACCGAGTCTGCGCGCTTCCTGCAATAACCATTCACCCAAGGGTAAACCATCATGCTGGCGGGCCTGGTGGGTAAAGAAAGTCAATTGATAACCGTGCATAACCTTTCTTCCTTGAATTTAGGCGCTCCTGAAGAGCGAAATTGTTGCTAACCCGAGCATCGTCATCAGCAATGATCCTATCACATGCAGGCTGATTGCACCGACTGCTAAGAGTAGTCGTTCTTGTTGAATGAGTGTGATAATTTCTGCCGAGAAGGTGGAGAAAGTAGTGAGTCCACCGAGGAAGCCGGTGATGATAAATAAACGCCACTGGGGTGTAAGCTCAGGATGATTGGCAAATAGGGCAATTGCTACACCGATTAAATAGCTGCCAACGAGATTAGCGATGAGCGTTCCTGGTGGAATAGCCGGAAATAGCGTATTGAGTGTGGTCCCAAGGAGCCATCGTAGGAGAGAGCCTAACGATGCGCCGATGCAAATGGCGAGCATAGAATGAAGCATAAACTTGTATGATTCCGGATAGTGGTTAATTTACTAAAGTCTGTAGCTGATATGTTATACAAAATTAAATTGATTGATTCAGTGCTTTAGCCAGCGTGATTTTATCTGTGTTATCCGCAAGCCAATAAGCTCACATTTTTGTTATCGATTATCCTCAAATGATTAATTTGTTGCGTGTCATCCGCGATCGCTGGCAGAAAGCCAGAATGGTGGTTACGTTTATTGCGCCTTACAAACGGCAAGTTGCTTTCAGCCTTGTGGCTCTGTTATTTACTGCAACGATTATGCTTTCGATCGGGCAAGGCATCCGCTTGCTGATCGATCGTGGTTTGGCTACCCAATCGATAGAACTGCTGACGCAATATATGATTATTTTTATTTTGCTCATTGTTGCGTTGGCTGTGGGTACCTTTACCCGCTTTTACTGGGTAACCTGGTTGGGTGAGCGCGTGGTGGCAGATATTCGCTGTAAGGTGTTCGATCATTTAATCAATTTGCATCCCGGTTTTTTCGAGAATAATCGCAGCCTTGAAATTCAATCGCGTTTGACTGCAGATATGACTTTGCTCCAATCCGTCATTGGTTCATCTGTTTCTGTGGCTTTGCGCAATCTCGTCATGTTGCTAGGAGGAGTTGTCTGGTTGTTTATAACCAATACCAAGTTGACAGCACTGGTGTTGATCAGCGTACCGTTGGTGGTGGCGCCTATTTTGGTGTTTGGGCGCAGGGTGCGGCGTCTGTCCCGTCAAAGCCAAGACAGGGTTGCAGCGGTGGGTACTTATATCGGTGAGATTTTAGGGCAGATAAAAACGGTGCAAGCCTACAATCATCAGGAGATCGATAAGAACAACTTTCATCGGCATGTGGAGGATGCTTTTGAAATAGCTAAGCAACGAACCGTTCAACGTGCATTGTTGATCACTGTGGTGATCATTCTGGTGTTTGGCGCAGTGGGTCTGGTCCTTTGGGTTGGGGGGATGGATGTGATTGCAGGGCAGATTAGCGGAGGTGAATTGGCAGCATTTGTTTTTTACAGCGTTATCGTAGGTTCTGCGGTGGGTTCGATCTCGGAAGTTTTGGGAGAACTGCAACGTGCTGCGGGTGCTGCTGAACGCACCGTAGAATTGTTATCTGCTCCTAATCAGATCGTGTCACCAGTTAACCCACAATCCTTGCCGACCGTGAAGGGTCATATCGAAATAGAGCAATTGTGTTTTGCTTACTCCTCCCGTCCTGATGTGTTTGCCATCAATGAATTGTCACTGACTATTAAAGCAGGTGAGATGCTGGCGCTGGTCGGGCCATCGGGTGCAGGAAAATCGACCTTGCTTGATTTGCTGTTACGTTTTTATGATCCCCAATCCGGTTGTATAAGGTTGGAAGGAGTCGATATCCGGCAGTTGGAAATTACAGCCTTGCGAGCATGCTTTGCATTAGTGTCACAAAATCCGATCTTATTTTATGGCACTATCAGCGATAATCTTCGTTATGCTCGCCAGGATGCAACGGACGCAGAAGTGGAGGTTGCAGCCAAGGCAGCCTACGCGCATGAGTTTATCGTTGACCTGCCGCAAGGCTATCAAACACATTTGGGTGACGCAGGTTTAGGATTGTCAGGCGGACAGAAACAGCGAATTGCGATTGCTCGCGCCATTTTAGCCAATGCGCCGATTTTGTTGTTGGATGAAGCGACCAGTGCGTTGGATGCAGAAAGTGAACATTGGGTACAGCAAGCGCTATCACAGTTGATGGCACATCGTACCACGATAGCAATTGCACATCGCTTGAGCACTGTGAAATCAGCAGACAGGATCGCAGTCCTTAATCATGGACGTTTAGAGGCGCTAGGCACGCATGCGGAATTAGTGGCAACCAGCGAACTTTATGCACGATTGGCAGCGCTGCAGTTTGACCTGAAATGAATGAGTGGTAGGAGCACTATAAGCTAATCTACCAGCTTTCATTGTTTTTTTCAGCTGCACTGGGACTGCAAGCTTCGCATGCAGGATCTTTTTTTAAGTTGATTGTTCGCCATTTCATTGTCAGCCCGTCGAGTAAAAGTAAACGACCGCTAAATATTTCGCCAATGCCCAGCAAAACAGCGTGCCATTTCCACTTTTCTGATCAAACAGGCCGGATTCAAGCGACGTGATGCACAAAGCGGTGCGATCACGCTGATTCAGCGTTTTGGTTCGGTGGCCAATCTCAACATCCACCTGCATTGTCTGGTACCTGATGGCGTCTATCACATCCAGGACGGCGTATCGGCGTTCCATGGCGTACGCTCACCGACAGCTGAACAACTGCAGAGACACTGCTTGACCAGATCATCCAACGTATCATGAAAGCATTGACCCGCCACGGTGCGCTCATTGAGGAGGAGGGTATGACTTTTCTCGCCGACATGGAAGCGGATACCGCTTTAGCCCCGCTGCAATCGGCGGCCTGCACCTATCGGATCGTACTGGGTCCACGGGCAGGACAAAAGGTATTGACGTTGAAGACCTTGTCCACGCAAAGCACACAACAGTCTCAGTCAAGCCAGGCGTGCTGTGCCAACGCACACGGCTTCAGTCTGCATGCCGGCGTACGCTGCGCCATGAACCAGCGTGGCAAACTGGAACACTTGTGCCGCTACATTACCCGGCCCGCAATTGCCGAAGAACGCCTGGCGCGCAATAAGGATGGACAAGTGGTATTGATGCTGAAGACACCTTATCGGGATGGCACGACCCATATCGTGATGTCACCGCTGGAATTCATGCAATGGCTGGCTGCACTGGTTCCCCGGCCACGGCTCAACCTTATTCGTTTCCATGGCGTACTTGCGCCGAATGCCAAGTTTCATTCTGAGATCATTCCTGGCAACAAGAAAAACAAAAGTCATGTATCCGATAGGAATGGCGATGCGCCGCCTTCCCCTGCTTCTGTGCGCATCAGTTGGGTGCGTTTGCTCAAGCGGGTGCTTGATATCGACATCGAGCACTGTTCGCATTGTGGTGGAACCCTGAAAATCATCGCCGCCATCCTGGAGTCCAGTACAATCACTAAAATTCTTGACCACCTCGGCTTGTCCTCCCGAGCGCCACACAGAGCACCTGTGCAGGTCTTTGATCCTTTCGGGTAATCTGGAACCAAGCCCCTTTTTTCAGCGCATTCCCTGAATGCGATGACGTTCCCCCTGGGCGTCTTTTGCGTGAAGGGTAAAAAATGGGCCAGAACCAACACTATTTGCTGCTGATCAAAGACAAATTTTGCGAATTTTGGATGACTTTCCGGTCAGGTTAACGATTAAACTGTTTCCTGGTACATTCGGTTCTTATGAAAAAGAGCGTTTATTGTTCCTATACACCCGACCGCCGTGCGGCGGCTCACGCCGGGCATGAAGTTGTAAAGCGCCGTCTTCGGAAACGCGCTCTCGTCGCCGGCCCACATCTCGCAGAAGAGGTCGCTGTAATTGAGGTAGCCGAGCCCGATATCTCCGAAATGCGCCGACCACTGAAAGTCCATATCGAGGATGGCACGTGCCACGGCCTGTCCTTTCGTTCTACTGATTTTTTTCTTCATCGATTCACCATGATGAGGAGTGACGAGCCCATTTTGCGTGCACGCAAGCGCACAAAATGGACGCATCGTACGCGAACGAAGCCGTAGGGAACCAGTCAGCTTCAGTAAGCATCGATAATTTTGACTCCCCTGCTACTCTAGTGTAGTATTGCATGCAAATTTACACATTTATGCGGTCGTGTGGCTATGAAGCTGGAACTGTTCAAGACGTTTTGGGGTTTTTCGAGTGGCCCGCGCGAGGCTGCTCCGCTCGTGCGGGCAGCCGGTTTCGACGGTATCGAAGCGCAAGTACCGCGCGAGCCGCATACGTGCGAGGCATTTGCTCGGGCCATCGAAGACGAGAAACTCGCTTTCGTGGCCGAAGTGACGACCGCGGGAGGCTACGTGCCCGTTCGAACGGCAAGCCCGGCCGACCACCTGCGCGATCTCGAGGAGAGCATCGTGCGCGGCAAGGCGCTCCATCCGCGCTTCTTTACGGTCATCGCCGGTTGCGACGCATGGCCGTTGGCTACGCAGGTCGATTTCTTTTGTCGCGCCGTCGAGCTCTCCGCGCGGCATGACGTGGTATGCAGCTTCGAGACGCACCGCAGTCGCTCGCTTTTCAACCCGTGGCTCACGCTCGAGATCGTCCGCGCGGTCCCCGAGCTCAAGCTCACCTGCGATTTCAGTCACTGGGTCGTCGTATGCGAGCGGCTGCTCGATAGCGAATGGGAGGTGCTCGAAGCGATTGCGCCTCACGCGCACCATCTGCATGCGCGCGTCGGCTATCCGCAGGGGCCGCAGGTGCCGCACCCGGCGGCGCCCGAGTACGCCGAATGTTTCGCCTCGCATCGGCGCGCATGGGAACTGCTATGGTCGGCGCAACGCGAGAAGGGCTACTCGGTCACGACAATGACGCCCGAGTTCGGTCCTGACGGCTACCTTCACACGCTCCCGTTTACGAATGCGCCGGTGGCCGATCTTTGGGAAATCAACGCGTGGATGGGCGCGCAAGAGCGCAGGCACTTCGATGCGTTCCTTCGGCGCGCAAGCGACGCGGCCAACGAGATAACCGAATGCGCATCAGCGGCTGCCGAGGTGACCGAATGATCAGGAGTCCTTCACATATCGCGTTTGACCAGCTTCCAATCGTCGACGTCGCGGGCCTTTACAGCGACAGCCGCGAGCGGCGCCTTGCCGCCGCACGCATGCTCGACCAGGCAGCATGCGATGCGGGTTTTTTCTATGTCGTCGGGCATCCGATCGAGCGAGCGTTGCGCCTTGAGCTGATCGAGCAGGCGCGCCGTTTCTTTGCCTCGCCGTTCGACTGGAAAATGCGCTACTACATCGGCGAGTCGCGCGCGCATCGGGGCTACGTGCCGGAAGGCGAAGAGGTGTTCGCGCCCGGCGTGCGCGACAGGAAAGAGGCATTCGATACAGGCCGCGATTTGCCGCTCGATGACCCGGATGTAGCGGCGGGCACGCCAATGCTCGGCCCCAACGTCTGGCCCGATCAGCAAGGATTTCGCGAGGCCGTGAGCCGGTACTACGACGCGGCGTTCGCGCTCGCGCTTGGCTTGCCCGAGGACCGGTTCGACGGCCTGTTGACGAAACCGCCGAGCCTATTGCGGCTCATTCATTATCCGTACGACTCGGCGGCAGTCGATCAGCCCGGCATCGGCGCACACACGGATTACGAGTGCTTCACAATCCTGCTGCCGACGGCACCGGGGCTCGAGGTCATGAACGGCGACGGACAATGGATCGATGCGCCGCCGCTCGAAGACGCCTTCGTCGTGAACATCGGCGACATGCTGGAGGCATGGACAGGTGGCACCTATGTCGCCACCTCACACCGCGTGCGCAAAGTCGGCGAAGAGCGCTATGCGTTTCCGCTCTTTTTCGCCTGCGATTACGCTACCGTCGTCGCGCCATTGCCGCCGTTCGCTACGCCCGAGGCCGTGGCGAAATATCCGTCGCTCGTTGCTGGCGATCATCTGTTCGCGCAGACGGCGCGAACGTTTTCCTACCTGAAGCGCCGTATCGAGAGCGGCGAGCTTGCGCCGCCTGGAGAGGCGGCTGTACGCTTTGGGCAGCATGCGCGGCATGCACACAGCGCCGCGTCTCAGGATTGAACCCGTTTTGCCACGCTGCGCGAACACAACGTTTCGCAAGATGGCGCGTATGCATGGCCACCGAGGACAACTGTGGCTTCGTCGTTTTGAGGCGTGCGATGGCCCCCTTAGAGACCTTTGCAAAACTCCCTATTTTCTGAGGGAAGTCTGTAATTTGATATTTTTCATAAACAACTGGACAATATTTTTGCGAATTACTTCCAATTCTTCCGGGAAATGATCGCTTTAGCGCATTTTATTTGTTCAAAAGGCACATTTCTCCTGTGAGAGTCGTGAAAATAGGCTATCGAC
>NZ_JAWJYP010000050.1:0-10329 GCF_033063275.1 Nitrosomonas sp. Is37
GGCAAATTCCATACCTTTTGAGTATCCCTCAATGCCAATATTTATGCTGGTTTCTATAGTATTTCAGGGGCGACTAACTAATCCATCGGGGATACCAGTAGGTCAATGGAAGTGAACTACCCAATAAAGCCGAGTTCTTAGCTCAACTGATTATGGGAGATGCAGGTTTTGAATTAACAACCTCATCTGTGTAACGAAGTCATCGGTTTCCCCTGCATACTTATACGCAAATTGAAAACCTGACGCAATTAGGGTCTGTTGACATTTCACATAGGTAGCCACAGATATCCACAAGCCATGGCGATCATGCTTTTGTAATTTCTCTTCAGTTTGTCATATCGTGTTGTCACTGCTCGATACTGCTTTAGCCTGGCAAAGGCGTTTTCCACCAAATGCCGATATCTATACAACCCCAATCCATATCTGCATTACCCTTAACCGACTTGCACTTTCTCGGTATCACAGCCTTGGCGCCCTTCTTTACTATCTGCTCCCGTATACATTCACTGTCATACCCCTTATCCGCTATAATCGCTTGCACATCAGGCAATCTGGCAATCAGCTGTCCTAAAATTGTCAACAGACCTTAGATCGCGATGAATCTGGAATTTTGCCGCTTTCATCCGGTATTTCAGGCTGCGTAATTGGCAGCTGGCAATTTCGGCTTTGATCAGTTGGTTTAGTGCAACTTCCGGAGACATTTGCTTGCTTCTATTTTTGACACATGCAAAAAAAACAAGATTTTGGAAGAATAAGCATCGTGGATCATCGTAGATTCATATTCGAAGTCACAATACTGTCCGATTAACCCTAAGCCTTTGATAGATAAAGCTTCAGTGGTTTTTGGGACGCGGTAAAATTGGTATGCGTCACCAGTTCCTCTAAAATTACTTTCATCCAAGCAGCTTGATCTTGGTTTTGCTTAACCGGACAGTAGTAACATTCAAAGGTTATTACACATCATACCTACTTAATTTCAGAGAAATTCCCGATTGCTCTTGTTTTCTTTCCTGATACTTTTCACATCCCTTCTCATGACCGCGCTGTTTCATTTCTTGCAGTTTAGTATTTTGTTCAGGAGTCAATATCGTTTTCAACCGTGATTGAGTTTCCTCACGAATCACTTTGCGTTTCTCTCCCTGTTCTTTGAAAAGAGCTTCAATTTTAACTTTCTGATCCTCACTCAATGTTAGTTCTTTGTTGAGCCATTCTATTTTCTTGGCGCGATATTGTTCATGATCACCTTCACCGCCTGAATGTGCGGCTAATGTCAGAGGAAATATTAAAGCAATTACCATACTATAAAGTTTTGCATACATAGCTTAGTTCTCCTGATTATGAATGATAATCAAACAGTTTTTTGCTGTTCTTAAGTTAACTATAGACAATAAATGCGTAAACAGTTTGCAGCAATTGTGGAAAAAATGTGGAAGTTAAAATACCTGACTAAATTACAAAACAATCTATGTAATAGCTTCTTAAAAAGCGTATAACATTAACCAGTACCTCCTTCATTATTATTTTGCAAATCATACCGATAACCAGCTCCGTAGACCGAATGAATCACTTCCTTTCCTGGAATTAGTTCATCCAGTTTTTTTCTCAACTTTTTGATATGACTGTCTATTGTTCTATCCGAAACGATACGCCGATCCTGATAAATCAAATCCATTAGCCTGGAACGCGAAAAAATACGCTCCGGCTGCTGATACAATGCATAGAGCAGTTGAAACTCAACAGCAGTCAATTCGATTTCTTGGTCACTATATTGCACCTTGAAACTTTGTGGGTAGAGCTTGAGCATCTGCTTTTCTGAATCGATGGCAGGTAACTGTAATCGGCGTAATACTGCCTTAACGCGCGCGACCATTTCCCGAAGACTGAAAGGTTTACAAATATAATCGTCTGCACCCATTTCCAGGCCTAGCAAACGATCAATCTCTTCAATACGCGCAGTTACAATGATGATTGGTACCTGACTAAAACTACGAATATCGCGGCAAATATCTAGACCATCTCTGCCCGGTACCATCAAATCTAGCAATACCAATTCAACCGTATTGTCTTTCAGCCAGGACACCACCTCTAGACCCTGGTTCAAACGATATGTCTGAAAACCAGCGTGATGCAAGTAATCAGCCTCCAAGCTAGCGAGTTTGGTTTCATCTTCCACGATGAGGATACGGTTCATGATGCAATCGGTAGGGTAATACACATCGCCAGGCCACCTAGTGGAGAATGAGATGCCATAAGAGTTCCGTCATGTGCTTTTACGATGTTATCGCAAATAGCGAGCCCCAGGCCAGCACCCCCAGAATGTCGATTACGCGAGCTATCGACACGGTAGAAACGATCAAACAGATGAGTAATATCATGGTCTGAAACGCCGGGAGTGCTGTCAGCCAGCTCAATCACAAGCTTGTGCTCAATACGCTGAATCTTGATTTGCACCTGGCCTCCTTGATCAGTATGATTCAAGCTATTCATAAGTAAATTGCGAAACAATTGCGATAGCCGATCCGGATCAGCATAAATCGACAAAGGCTTAGCTAATTGATTAGCCCAAGTGACTCTGATCTGTTTTTTGTCGAAATCAGACATAAAGACCGCAAGATCTTCCTGTAATAGCGGAACTGGATCAAACAAAATCTTCCGATAACTCAATGCACCCTGATCAGCCAAAGCAAGTTGGTAAAGATCTTCGGTCAGACGATTGAGTCGCATCACATCGTACGACAATGACTTGATCGTTCCCTGTGTTAGGGGGCGTATTCCATCCATGATCGCGTCCAGCTCACCACGTAATACAGCTAGTGGTGTACGCAGCTCATGAGAAATATCCGCCACCCATCTTCTGCGACTTTGCTCTGCCTGTTCCAGCGCTGCTGCCATATCATTAAAATTGCGTGACAGTTGGCCCATCTCGTCGTTTGATTCAACCTGCAGTCTGGTTTTGTAATCTCCCACGGCAAGCCTTCTCGCGGCCTCTGCAATACGTTTCAGCGGTTGCCCCAGGTGGCAAGCTAAAAACCAAGCGATAAATCCAGAAAGCGCAATCATCATCAAAGCAATCCAGAAAAATAAATCGGCTTGCCTTTCCATGAAATAAATATCGCTCGCCTGATTAACTGGATTTCCTGGTATGAGCCCAAGAAATCCAACTGTTTGATGATCAAACTTGATCGCAAACAAACGTAATTGAGAAAGTAATTCCTCGCGCCCAAAAAGTATCGTTCTGTCTGCATTCAATAGCATCACGCGTAGTCCAAATGGCAACCACCTTTGTTTAATTTTTTCAGGTAGGACTGTTGGCGGCCACTGCTGTTCAGGCGCTTGCTGCGCTAGTCTGATGACCCATTTTGGCGGATGATGGCGATGCGGATCAGCACGCCACAATAATGAAATCCAATCTAATTTATTTTTGGCCAGGTTTTCCCAGTCACGATGTTCGACATAATATTCCTCCAGGACGTGGATTATTTTATCCACTCGCTCCTGCTGTCTTTTCTCAACAAACTCAGTAAATCCTTTTTCCAGTGACCAGTGGGTAAAGAAATGCATACCTATGACCACGAATAAAGTTGTCAGCAAAAAAGTCAGAAATAATTTAGCTCTGATGGACATGTAATGCTCACTTCGACATACGTTCTGGAGAATAACACTTCCGAGCAACAGATACATATAACTCGCATTGCTCCAGCTGCATTAGGTTCTGCCAACATGTTAACGAAGTCAAATCAATGCTGAAACAAACTGTATAAACCCATATAATTTCTGACCATTTTTTATAGCACGAGAATATTCTTCTGTAATGTCTAATTTTATTGAAGAAACACTCAATCAAATGATGCTCTTACGAACCAATCATAACTTCTTGGATTAATTCGACTATTACGAAGTGGAATAACAGGTTCAATGCCTTTCTCAGTAAGCGTTTTGAATAAAAGCATCACTATCATAACCTCTATCACCCAGCAGAACATTTATCCCTTTTGCGTCAAGGTCAATAAATTCTCAGTTTGCCCGATATTGTTTACTTGTTCACTATTTAATAAGGGTCTTAGGAAGTTAAAGCGGGCTAAGCCGTAATAATTTGAGAATCTGATGATAGAGATTATCACGGCGATGATTAAAACGAAATTTGGTTTCTTTCAGGTGCAAGTAGAAAGTATGCGTAAGGACGCCATTGAACTTAGCCAGACGCCTCTTTGCAAAACTCCAGAAAGATCCGATACCGTTAATATACCGCTCACCATTGGCAAATTCATTCTCTCCATGATGAACCCGGAAGTGTTTGTCAAAACCAATATCAACCAGTCCATCATAGCCACGCCAGTCATCGGAATGGATGATCGCATCAGGCGCGATATGACCACGAATAATAGCTTGCAGCGTCACTTTAGAACAGTCAGGAACAATTTCCGTATAAACTTTTCCTTGCCGCTTGAGCACACCAAAAACAATCGTTTTCCCATAGGGGCCACGACCTCGTTTTCCTCGCGCGCTGGGCGCCAAAATAAGATTCATCAATCTCTACAGAACCTTGCAGTGGCGATTTAAGCTCACAACACTGGGCAATTCGCTGCCGTACTTTAGGGTAAATACTGTTGACCGATCTTACCGAAATACCCGTCAATTGTGCTGTACTGGTAGCAGTAAAATCCAGAGAAAAACACAGAATAAGTTACCTGAATTTTGCTGCTCTAATTCGAGAACGAAAATAGTATCTATTTTTAACATTCATCTCAGTAAGTTAACACACTGTAGTAAGTGCTTAACTTCCTAAGACCCACAAATATATAAGACAATCTCCTATGTGTTTCAGCTACAGCTGCCCTTTGAGGAGGCCGCAGGGCGGGAGCGGTTCGCATCCACAAAAAAATTTCATGAAAAATACTCGACGCACCCGACGACTCGACGCTTTCGATGTGCCACAAGGATTTCCGGGTAGGCAGGTGGCGACGAGGCGACGAGTGGGGTGTACTCGACGACGCGAGAAGCAGCAGTGGCGCAGCAAGGTCGCACTTCACATCACGGATGATCATCTGGCCCTCTAGGGAGTTGTTCGTGTGCGCCAGCTTCGCGCTTTTCATACTCGCCCTCTTTGTTGTACTTGTCCCTGAAATCGTCGTAAGCTGACCGATGCTTCGCTGGCATCGCCCTGTACATGTCTATGGTCGTGTCTAGATCAAGGATCTTTATGATGCAGAAAACCTTCCACACGTCCGCGTTGACGACGCCCCTATTGCCTACGTGTACTTCGACCAATATCTTCAAGTATCCCAGCACTCCCCCGCCACCGGGTCTTCTAGCCAGTGTCTTTCTCGATTCCCTAGAAAATACCGCCATACTGCAATATTGATGCCAGGCATGGGCTTCGGCGTTGAAGCAGCGTTGCGGATGGCCTCGGAGGAGCGCCACGCCACCACAGCACGCACCCATGTGGCAACAGGTCCGTTGCGTTTGATCCGCAACATCGAGTGCTATACCGGGCATGACTTTCTGGGAAACGTTGCGCTGTTGCGGCAAATTTACGGGGATAATCTCTCTCCAGGATTACTTGAATCAACTAAGGAAGCGTATCCTTCCGGTCTTAAGTTCATAAACAGCGCCCACCAGGACTACATGTCTCTCCTCTAGCGC
Organism: Nitrosomonas sp. Is37; assembly: GCF_033063275.1. Lineage (NCBI taxonomy): Bacteria > Pseudomonadati > Pseudomonadota > Betaproteobacteria > Nitrosomonadales > Nitrosomonadaceae > Nitrosomonas > Nitrosomonas sp. Is37. The sequence continues at coordinate 5,644 of NZ_JAWJYP010000050.1, forward strand.
GCGTTTTGCTTCCAGCAACACGAGCAATTGCTGCATTGACCAGCGTACGTTCGCTTCCACTGCTGCATGCAGTAGGTTCTCCCAACTCTGATTAAAATCGAGTGCTCTTAAGCCGGGTTTGATCAACTTGATGAGGTATTCGATATGTTCGGGTTCCTGGGCATGATGGAGTATCGCATCCAGAGTTGCAGCAACAGCCCCACAACCCTCATGACCCAACACGACAAACAGCGGTGTGTGAAGGTGCGATCCGGCATATTGCAAAGAGCCGACCACATCTTCGGCGATGATGTTCCCAGCAAGGCGAATCGTAAAAATATCGCCAAACCCCACATCGAAAATGAGTTCTGGTGGTACGCGCGAATCGCTGCATCCTATAACGGTGGCAAAAGGTTTTTGAGTTTCAATGAGCAAGTTTCGCCAGGAAAACTTCTCATGCGCATGAAGCGATTTCTCAGCCATGAACCGCTGGTTTCCACGCTTCAATCGATCCAATGCCTCGATAGCATTACGAGGATAGGGCTCGGTATTGATGGCATCTGGATCAGTCTTATTGGCTGCAACACAAGAAGTCACACCGAGACTCAAGCAGCAAGCCCCGAGCAACAATTGCCTTCGGGTAATGGACGGATTTGTCATGGACTAACTCTATTCTGTTCAGTCTGCATCAAGTTAATATTGACAGATAGCTATCATCTCCGGGTAGGATTTAAGGTCACGTTGCCTAGAGGGAAGATAATGCATCTACTCTTCTCATCATCGCGTCAAATCAATGTGTATCAAACAGACAATGATGCCTGAAAACCCAGGATAATCAAGGGGGAGCAACCAGCACACCGCGAGCGATATGGTTTACCGGCGGTCGGCAACGACAATCTCGGATATGACTTCAAAGTGCCAAACCCTGAAGGTCTCCTATTTGGCATAAGTACAGCTTCCTTCCTAATCGAAGTAAAGTCCACGATTACTGACGGTACTGGGTCATTTCTGATGTCCAGCAAAGAATGGAAAGTAGCTCGGCAATGTCATGAGAACAAAGGTGATAATGTCTACGTCATCGTACGAATGTCAAAACCTTCGAGCTTCCACGCATCGGCGACGTATTAATCGACCCTTTTGGTGCGTATCGCCGTGGTGAAATTCACCATACTGAACGAGACATGTGGATAATGGTTTCACCGCCTGTACTCTCATTGGACTAGACAGTAACGTTGTGGGTGAGTTTGTTTAGACGCGTTGATGATTGATTGGAGCGTGCTCGCTCATATCCGAAATCATGGAAACAGCATTTTATCAGTGCTGTAATCATTCCCTTTGATTGTCCGTCGATACTGCCTTACCTTGCTGAACGACAACAAACAAATCATAAACTGGCCATTAGATTGAATCCTCTCAGAGACGACTCTTAGTTAAATTCAGTCAGTCTATATCAGATTCAATTGAGGTTAATTTTCGAGCTGTCTGATCAATTTTGAGCTATTACAAAAGAGCTGCAATCAGTTTAAAAGCAAGGAGATTGACTAACAACCTACCGACAGGTGAGATGCAAGAAAAATGCATGTTATGTGGAAGCAGGAGCTGGAGTCCGGCGATCACCTCGGAGCACTCATCAATCCAGCTCGGCAATCTCGATATGTAACAACGACTTACACATAGGTGGCTCCCCGACCAGCGCTCGAACCTGGGACCTGCGGATTAACAGTCGCAGATCTCCTTAAGAAGAATAAATTTAAATTGACACCCTCACCAACCGAGACCACCAATCATGTATTCAATGGTATTCATGGAAAGTCCCTTCAGTATCCGAATGCAGAGGTACCTAATTAGTCTGATTGAATTGATTGTATTCTTGCGATTATTTCATCATACTTAACTAAATAATTGAAATTTTCTGGTATACCACTCGGTGGGTGGTCTAAATCATGTCCTACTTGGTCCAGATGGTCTGCAAACCAGGGCTCTCCAATAGCTTCACCATGCTTGGCGGAAGATAAGGCTACTGCACCGTCATTATCTTCTTGAGTGACAATCTTAATGTACGCGTGGGTTAATGATAAGGCATGACTGGTTTTATTCAAACTTCCATCCCGTCCAATACCGGCTACCCAAAAATAACTTACATTTGGATTATCTTCATATTCTTGATTGAAATTACGCATTGCAACTATAGTTAGGTCGTGTATTCCATCTTTTTTTATTCCTAATTCAGAAAGAGATTTCATGAACTCATCTATATTAAACCAAAGATTCAAAAGCTCGACCAAAGGGTTAACGCCTAGGAAGAATAAATCTGCTAATGGCGATCCTTTATGTGGAGTTCCGATAGTAGTTAGGGAGGTGATCAAATTGGCGATATTATCAGGGTTCGCTGGCGATAGAATAAAACGACTATCTAATCCACCCATGCTATGAGCGATAATATGAATTGGAGCTTTGGGATTAAAAAAGGGATATTCATCAGGATTATTAATTGCATTAATTATTTGTTGTCTTAATTGATTGCCTCGTTCTCTAATACTACCTACTGGACTTACATTTGTGATTAATACTTTGGCATTATGATTATTTTTAAGATGTCTCTCAACGCCATTAAAATAATTGGTGGAACCGACTGTGTTTAATCCAAAAATTCCATGTGCCAAAACAATATTTATATCTGTATTCCTATTTTCCGCAGATTCTCTGCTCGTTAATACAGAATTAGATATAAAAATTAAACAAAATACTAATATCGTAGAAACACAATTTTTTTTCATTTATTCTTTTCTAATCAGTCGATTAAGTTGTAGCAAAGTTGGTCATTGAGAAAAACCAAATAATAAATAAACGAGGTAATCCCCCGGCTTTGCCGGGGGACTATTAAAGGTTTGACCGTGTGATACGGTCACCTTGATTCTTTTAGCTTGATCAAGAGCTAGGAGAATCAAATAAGAGATTATCAGAGTTTGGTCCATACAACATGGGACTGTAAGTACCACGTTGTATTTATTCCGAAGAGAAGGAAAAAGGTGATATTTGGAGTAATACGAAAGCACCTTGGGAAGGTATTGCACGAGTTAGCAGAGCAGAAAGAATGCCAGATAGTGGAAGGACATTTGATGCCTGATCATGTACACATGTGCATTAGTATTCCGCCGAAGTACTCAGTGTCTTACGTAGTAGGGTATATCAAGGGGAAAAGTGCAATATCGATAGCACGAAAGTTTATGGAGAAATCGAGGAATTTCACAGGTGAAAGTTTTTGGGCGCGTGGTTATTTTGTATCGACCGTAGGGTTAGATGAAGAGATGGTTAGAGAATATATCCGACATCAAGAGAAGGAGGATGAACATTATGATCAGCTCAAGCTTGGTATGTGATGCCACCTTTAGGTGGCGCCAATTCTTGCCCCTTTGAGGGGCTAACAGAAATAAGCCTCCGGGCTCTGCCGGAGGTAATTTAACTCTCTGCGACGAATCCAGGAGTCCGGTGCAATAGGAATGGCTTTCAGGCCTGAGAAGAACAAGCAAGGTGAAGGCCTTGTGTTGTTCTTTCCCACAAAAAATGTACCCCCGGATATTCAGAAAGAACGTAAAGAAGTCAAACGGCTACTTGGACTTAACCCAGACAAAACGGAATTTCGCGTTATTTATGGGGCAACACCGCAAACAGACGATACTGTGGCTCTGCATACCCGCTCTGGATTTCAGATCCTTTTGAAGGAGCAGCGTACGTATCCAGCTCACAATATCCTCTCCGAGGATCAGGAAGCTTCCCCTTATCAGATCCGCATTCTAAGTGGATCATCGAGGCCGTCCGAGGCTTTCGCCATGATCCAATACAATGACTTGTGGTTTTGGATCGATAACCGTGATCTTCGATCAAAAGGTGCGTTCTCTTTCCTCCTTGTTCTAATGACCCTGTCAGAAACTACAGCGAAAAGTCCATCACCGGCATTGACGATCCGGGCCAATTAAACTTCTGTGATTCCCCATAATCAATGTGAACGGGGATCATTTTCTCAGGCAGATTCCGTCTATGCATTAGCTAATTCAGTGTGTGCCTATTTACTGCATTAACTATGTACAGGGGATTGGTTTGATATGGGTAAACCTGATCCCTTATTAAACATAAAAGAAGGGTAACGCTCATTTATCGACTCACAATCCAATCATTAAACATAAGATAAGCTTACTCAATCTTGCTGAAGAGCTTCAAAACTTCTCTTTGCAGAATATAAAATCTCAACATTTCAAATAGGAATGTATGCAATTGAATTGAAGATTTTCTTGACATCCTGAAGTAATCCACATTGCTTTTTAAAAAATATCTTGCATCAATCAAAACTACGGAAATAAACAATACAATAATAAGCTATTGATTATAAATGATATTATTATATGTTTAAAATTTAATCGATCCAGAAAAGATTATTACAAATAACCATCTTAGCAGCAGTACTGACAGATTATCCACAAAGTTATCCACAGAAATTGTGGACAAGTAATAATTTAATATAAACAAATTTGCAGAAACCATATAAATTACAATGATTCATGTGGAAAGTTGGCTATCTCTATTTGGGTAATAGTTCAAACCTTAACTGATCACATCAATATGGTTAAGACAGGAGCTATAGTCAAATCTGGTGTATAGAGAGTTAAGCGGCTGCCTGTTTTTGATCTCCTGATTGTTTAATACCGTTAA
>NZ_JAWJYP010000051.1:0-10282 GCF_033063275.1 Nitrosomonas sp. Is37
TATATCGTGCCTACGATGTGCTTGTGTCATATGAGATCCTCCTTCCTTACAAGAATCTCATATTTTTTATCTCGTGATACAGTATCTAGCGGTCATTTTGTTTATCGCCTATCGAGCGCGTTACCGCTGGCTGCGCTTATTTTCTCAGTTTGAGAATGTAGAGCAGGTCAAAACAGGCACCGAGCATCTCAGAAAGTGGGTCAGTATTGAATTTATCCTTGCACTGTTGCTGGTCCTGCTTGCCACCATGCTGGCCAACACTCTCCCCGCCAAGCATGCCATCATCGAAAACTGGCCTTATCCATTCCGCTTTTCGATTAAAGCCACCTGGGAAGAACCGAATGTACAGGAAATGGTGTGGAACAGGAACAGCGTTGTTGCTCGTTGCGCTGGCTACGATCTGGTTGGGGATAAAAAAGAACAAGACCGGGAAGAAAAAAATTCTGGTACCGAGTGCGCTGGTGGTCATTGCTTTGGCGATTGCATTACCCCCGCTTGCCATCGAAGCCTATCCTGAAACCTATCAAAAAACACCGGTGCCATTCGATGCCATTTCGATCTCGAATGGTTCCCTGTTTTATGCCGGGCATTGTGCGAGTTGTCAGGCCCGCAAGGCAAGGGCAACGGGGAGCTTGCCGAAACGTTGTCAACAGAACCGGCTGACCTACTGACAAAACCCCATACTGCACGGCATACTGTCGGCAACTTTTTTCATTGGCTATCTCATGGTATACCCGGAACTGACATGCCTGGTTTTGCTGCCACTCTGTCTGAGGAAGATCGCTGGGATATCGTCAATTACCTGCGTGCTCTGTCTCGTGGTTTCGATGCTCGTCTATTGGAAACTATGATCATGCCGGCATCCCCGGACATTGGGGCGCCTGTCTTCTCCTATTTTGCTTATGATGGATCTAGCGGCAATTTAAAGGATTTTCGTCTACAAAAAAATGTACTGCTGGTGTTATTTTCCTGGCCACAATCTCAGCAGCGTTTAAGTCAATTGAAAGAAACTTATGAGAATTTCAGTTTCACCCATAATACTGAGATTATGGCAGTGCCCATGGGAGCGCTTAATGAGCAAGAACTGATGGACATCGCCCATAGTGTTCCTTTCCCTGTGGTGACCGAAGGCTGGCAGGAAATCAGCAAGAGCCACTTGCTATATCGCCGGAATAGAACGGTTCCTGATTTGCTGGGCAAAGGCATGACACCCGGGCATCTGGAGTTTCTGATCGATCGTTTTGGCTATTTGCGTGCGCGCTGGGTAGCTCAATTCGATGACTTTGGTTGGTTAAATGTGGGTGTTTTGACTCAGCAGTTAGAGCAGCTTAACCAAGAGAACCAGATTATACCTCCGCCAGGAGATCATGTGCACTGAGGGGGTGTGAAAATGAAGTTTTAGCGAAACTGCGTTTTGTCAATACATCTATTGCGCACTCCAATCGCTGTGTTGGGTAGTACTCGCTTCTCGTCTATCTATTTGATATGTAGCTACGCTAAAACTCAGTTTTAGCAAAACTGAGTTTTCTTTTCACAACCTTTGATGTTTCAGTTATCAGGCCCGACTATTGCCACGTTCGTTTGCATAAAACTTTGAAGCAATGAACGCTTGGAGTCCACCTGATTATAAATCTACACAAATTCTCCTGGCTCTTTGCATTTTGGGGTGATCAATTCCTCTTTGCTCCAAAATATCTCTTATTTCATTTCCAAATCAAACATGATGCGAAGGTGAGCTGCAGACAGTATAAATAAAACGGCAAAGAGAAGCCGACAAAATCAGGTTTGATTTAGATATGGAATTAGCTGAAAGGCAAAAATACACCTAACTTTTGGAATATTGCATAACTTCAGCTAAAAAAATATTTGATTGATTGTCGATAAAGCTGATTTCTACGTGTTTGCACGTATTTTTTTTATTTATATATTTCAATAGTCTATTTAAAACTCATTAGAGTTTAATAAAAGTATTTATTACTCCTATCACTTATCTTAGGTTCAATCAAGAGTCTTTCGCAGAAGGACGTTCAATAACCATAAGGAGATCAAATCATGAAAATAATTATGACTATATCCTATCTATTAGTCCTTATACTTCTTGCTGGAAGCGCTTATAGCGCCGGCATTCTCGAATTTAGGGCCAAGCTTACGGGAGACCAGGAGGTCCCACCTGTGGTGAATCAAATACGAGCAAGAGCGCTGTTTGAGGTTAATCCAGACCGCACAATGATGGATTTCGAGCTTAAGGCTATAAACAATGATGCTCCGGTCGGTTTACTTGGGCAGGCAGGAGCTCATATCCATTGTGGGGCTGTAGGCCAGAATGGGCCGATAGTGGCCTTTCTCTCGGGTGTTATTACCGGTGGAGTCGATGGCATGTTTAAAATTAAAGCTACACTCACCGACGCTAATATTGTCAAAAATGCGTGCATGGACACCATTCAACAAAGCATAACAACCTTAAAGGAACTGGTCGATGCGATGCTCGCTGGGAAGACTTATACGAATATCCACAGCAACGCTCATCCCGCTGGCGAAACACGAGGACAAATAGTCGAGGACATCATCTTAAGATGAAGAGTATTGGATGATTAACAAATCATCATTAAGATGAACAGGCGGGGGCAGCGTGAGTTTCTTCAGCTATCTATCGTTGTCACCGCCATTGGTTGCCAAAGCTGCATCAAATTTTTTGTTGGCAAAAATTTCCATCAAGCCGAGATCAAAATCAAATCTAGAATCGATTAAATCCAATTGCAGCCAGAACCGTCATATTCGGTAATCTGGTTTGTTTCAGTGCAAGATAGCCACAAAAATCGTTTGCATGCCAGAAATGCACTGAGAATATCCTCTCTACCTGATAATCTTCTGAAATCTGGCTCAGTTAAAGCAGAAATTAAACCTTTTCATAACAAGTCGATTCCGATCTTATGCAGATGGAACTACCGAGCGGAGGTATCGATGATGAAAGTTTTTCGAAATGACCCATGATACAGTAAGACGGGGACAACGCGTATGGCCTGGCCTGCCTTATCCTTTTGGTGCAACTTGGGATGGCTCAGGCACCAATTTCGCCCTATTTTCTGCACACGCCGAGAAAGTGGAACTGTGTCTATTCGATGAGATGGGGGAGCATGAGGTTGAAAGGATAGCGTTGCCCGAATACACTCATGAAGTATGGCATGGCTATCTTCCCGACGTCCATCTTGGCCAGTTATACGGTTATAGAGTCTACGGTCCCTATAACCCTGAGCAGGGTTTTCGTTTCAATCACCACAAGCTGCTTCTTGATCCCTATGCCAAGGCGTTGCGGGGTCGACTTCTTTGGGATGATGCCTTGTATGGCTATACCATCGGTGATCCACGCGCGGATTTATCTTTCGATACACGCGACAGCGCGCCATTCATACCAAAATGCCAGGTCATTGATCCTGCTTTTACCTGGGGAGGTAAACCTCCACCTGCTACACCATGGGATCGAACCATCATCTACGAGCTTCATGTGCGCGGTTTTTCCATGCAGCACCCGGATCTACCTAAACATATACGCGGCAGTTTCGAAGGGTTATCGTCGGCGGTTGTAGTGGATTACCTCAAGAACCTGGCTGTGACTACAGTAGAGCTCATGCCGATCCAGGCCTTCGTTCATGATCGACATTTAGTAGAACGCGGGTTGAGCAACTATTGGGGCTACAACCCCATTGGCTTTTTTGCCGTTCACGCCGACTATCTATGTACAGGGAGTATGCACGAGTTCAAAACGTTTGTGCAACTGATGCATAATGCCGGTATCGAAGTCATCCTCGATGTAGTTTACAACCATACCGGTGAAGGTAATCATTTGGGTCCTACGCTCAGTTTTAGGGGAGTGGACAATAAAAGCTACTACGATCTTGTAGAAAACCAGCCGCGCTACTACAACGATTTTACCGGCACTGGCAATACGTTGGAGCTGCGTCATCCACACGTTCTCAGGATGGTCACTGATTCACTGCGATATTGGGTCGAAGAAATGGGGGTAGACGGTTTTCGATTCGATCTGGCAGTAGCTGTGGCAAGGACCGATGAGCTATTCAACCAGCACGCCAGTTTTCTCGATGCAGTTGCCCAAGACCCTGTGTTATCGAGAGTAAAGCTGATCGCAGAACCATGGGACAGCGGACCGGGTGGCTATCAGCTCGGCCATTTTCCGCCGGGGTGGTCTGAGTGGAATGACCGTTATCGCGATACCGTTCGCCGCTTCTGGCGTGGAGATGAGGGCCAGCTATCGGAGTTGGCCTCACGCCTGAGTGGATCGGCGGACATATTCGCGCATCGGGGACGCCGCCCATGGGCAAGCATCAACTATGTTACTGCCCATGACGGTTTTACCTTATATGATCTGGTCAGCTACAACCAAAAACACAACGAGATCAATCTGGAGGATAACCGCGACGGTATGAACAACAATTACAGCTGGAACTGTGGGATAGAAGGATCCACTGAGGACCCCCAGATTCTGGAGTTTCGTTACCGCCAGATGCGGAACATGCTTGCTACACTGTTTTTATCACAAGGCGTACCGATGTTACTCGCTGGTGATGAATTGGCGCGTACCCAGCTGGGTAACAATAATACCTATTGCCAGGATAACCCGCAGAACTGGCTCGATTGGGTGGAAATCGGGGTGCGGGGGCAGGAGCTCATTCAGTTCGTAAAACGATTGATCGATTTGCGTCGACGTCATATTGTGCTGCATCGCCACCGGTTTTTTCAGGGACGCTCCACGCCGGGTACTGATATTAAGGATGTAACGTGGTTACGTTCCAACGGGCAAGAAATGACTACTGAAGATTGGCACAACCCGTCGTTGCGGGCGTTTGCCATTTTGTTGAGTGGAGAAGCGGGCATTTATCACCGAACTGAGGAAGGTGTGCCAGAGCCAGACGTCACCTTTCTGGCACTTTTGAACGCAGAAAATACTCCGATTGATTATTCGCTCCCGATCTTGCAAAAACCTGGCCGCTGGCAGATTCTGGTGGATACTCTGAATCCGACTGGCGAGGCTGTTGTGCAGACTTTGGAAGAGGGGGAGGGACTCGAAGTAGTGTCACGCTCTTTCATGCTGCTGGTACGCAAGGGAGAAGCTGCGAATGTTAAGGTGACTTGAAGTGGTGATCAGAACTAAGAAGCAGAAGATATGGCAATAGATAGCACATCTAAATTTTTGCTATATGGCATAGCTTGAATCAAAAATAAAAATTTTGATCATTTCTAAATAAGAATTGTTCTTACGTGTTTATACGTATTTTTTTAATCAAAATATTGTAATAATCTATTAACATATTAGAGTTAAATTAAAAAACGTTTATTTTTTTCCTATATTTCATGGTCCTGGTGGGTATGGTTACAATTGCAAACCAACCAGGTATCTATGAGGGGTGCGCAGCCTTATGGGCCTGGCCTGTTCGCTCCGTACTCCTTATCTTCAATGATGGAGGACAAAAACATGGCTAAACAGACACGCACTTCTGTTAAACAGAAAAGTGATCCCAACATTACTTGGCGAGGGACTCTCAGCCTTGAGCAGCGCGAAGCGATGATTCGTGAGACTGCCTACTACCGCTACGCGGAGCGTGGCTACGCTCCCGGGCATGAGCTTGATGACTGGCTTACAGCCGAAGCCGAGCTTGAGCACAGAATGCCTGAGCTGCAGGAACTGCCACCGGATAGGGAGATTCAAGAGAGCGGCATTCATGGGCCAGCGAAGGATGACAAATTGAAGCGAATGGTCAAACAGCATCCGCATAAGGCCATTCCCCAGGTCGAAAGTGTCGAGCCGGAAGAAGCACCGTTCAAGGAATGACACTGCAAGCAGGGTGCTTGTTTTCTGTGCCATGAATCAGCAGAGTAGGCTGAAATAACTTTGCTGTATATCATTCACCCAGCGCTTGCTCATCAACATCTGATGAGCAATAAGTATTGTCGCTACTTTTGATCTACTTCTGTCAAATGGCAAAGTTTAGTCCATGATAGCTACGCCACGGAGGATTTATCAATCCATCCTTTGAATTCTCAGCATAAAAATCTGCGGTCAATTCACGAATTGTGCGGCGTAGTGTTTCGCGGTGAGCTTCTCTCCAGTGGCATTCTCGATCAAGTCGTTCCACAAAAGAGTGCGGCCAGGCTTGAAGACATTCTCGATGAGCCAGCTTCCAACTTCAGTGTGATCGACATAGGCCTCACGACGAGGATTGTCCGATTTTAGTATTTCGCGACAGATATAGGCATGCAGTTGAGATGCGAGCAGCTCGCCTAGCAGGTAGTTATGGTAGTAAGCCGGGTAGAGGGCAACGTGGATTTTGGAAGCCCAGTCAGGTTTATCGCGCCCTGCAGGCTTGCGCAGCATTTGGTAATTTTCTACCAACTGCCACCAGAGGGTATTGAGATCTTGATCGGAGTTTTCGTATAGGGCCTTCTCAAAGCGATACATGACTTGTGCCCAGCGGCTGAACATGAGTTGCTCGAGACGGAGGGACTGGAATAGGATATCTGCTATCTGCTCTATCTTATCGGCCGATATACCTGCGACTTGTTCAAGCCAGGCGGGATTGCTCGCGAGTCGTCCAAAAAGCATGGCGATAGCTTCGGTCGTAAATATATGCGCGGCTTCGCGCAGCACCCAGGGGAGACGGCGGTCGATATGCTTGTCATACACCGCATGGCCGTACTCATGCAGCATAGTGTCCATCCAGTTGTAAGTTGGCTTGATATTGCACACAACGCGCACATCGCCTTCGCGATCGATGTCGGTGCAGTAGGCATGCTGATACTTTCCTTCTTTCTCAAACAGGTCACTGCGTTTGAGCAGATCGTCGATCGGCATGTTGAGGCTGGCGAAATACTGTTTCGTCAGGGAAACGATATCCTTGTCCTGGTAAAATTCATCAAGGTCGACATTATAGATCATTGGCGCTTCTTGGAAGAAACGACTCTGATAATGCCAGGGCATTAGATCCTCTACCGATATATTGTACCGCTTGGCCAGCTTGGCATCGATGTCGGATTTCAGCTCGGTAAATGCCGGTGCGGTTAGTTCGTCGAGCTCGTCAAACAGCGCCTCGATCTGCATGGGATCCTGGTCGCTCAGCTGCAGCTTCATGGCGTGATAGTTGGCGAAGCCGAGTTCGTGTGCCGCCTCGTTGCGCATACGTACCAGCCGCAGGATATCGTCGGCGATGACGCTGCCGATTTCCTTGCTTGCCGTCCATGCCGTTTCGAGTTCCACACTATTGGTGGAGGTGTGAAGAATCTCGTCGATCTCATTGTCGGTAAGTTTCTTGTCGTTCACTTCTGCGCGGAAAGTGGAGAATTTCTTTTCGTTCTCATTTTGCAAGCGAATCATTTGCTCAAGCTTACTTTCATCAAGCTGCTTTTCGAGATATGAGAGATACAGCACCTCGAGCTGCCGCCGCAGCATCGGATCCGAAATGGTATTCGCTGCACGAATTCGCTTGAGCGTCGCGAAATCTTCCTTACTGGCGAGTATCTTAGTCAGTTGTACTTCCAAATCAGCTACCCGACGATAATCTTCTTCTTTTCCCGAGATCGTGGCATTGAAATATGCCAGCATCGCCTGTTTATGCAAGGGAATGACCTTTGCTTCGAATTTCTTTACAAATGCTTTGAATTCTTCCGTCATGTGATCTATCTCCGATGTTGCGCGGGATGAGAACAGACCAGAAATGCTATAACCGACAGAAAATGACACGCAAATGATCCATGAAAAGCTTTCTGGCAAATATTCTGCATCCGACTGCGACTGATTTATAATTTACCACATCCTTTTGCTAATTCTGAGTAACTTTGCTGATTACCTGCTTTCGCTGGATGAGCAAGGACTGACTGGAAATCTTGGCTGGGAAAAAGTAAAAAATTGGTTTGTCTTAAAGACATTGTCCTCAAGCTGTGCCATCATTACTTTATGACGAAACTGATACAAACACTAGGAATTGCTTCTTGTCTGGGCGGACCGATGCGCACCTGCGGCTACGCGGCAGAACTGCTGCGTGACGAGTTTGCACGGCAACCAGCAGCGCCCACCAGCCTGCAGCTGCAATGGCATATACTGTATCCCGAAAAGACGGGCTCAAAAGAGGTCAGATTAGCCCATCTCTACCAAAAAGCGAGTCAATTTACCCGCTACTGGACTGAAAGCCAACGCCATTTTCTGGTGATCGGCGGTGATCATTCCTGTGCACTTGGTACCTGGTCAGGCGTGCTGCAGGGATTGCCGCACAGCAGCGAACTTGGCTTAATCTGGCTTGATGCGCACATGGATGCGCACACTTTTGCCACCACGCCTTCCGGTAATATACACGGCATGCCTGTTGCCGCGCTGCTAGGCAAAGCGGATGAGCGGCTAGGTGCAATTTATCCAGCTTGTCGCTTTATTCAGCCAGAAAATCTGCTGCTGATCGGTGTCCGCAGTTATGAAGCGGAGGAATATGCTCTTTTAAAACAGGCAAACGTCAAGATTGTGTTTGCCGATCAAATCAGCGATTTTTCACAAACACTACTTGTGGCCATCGAGCAATTAAGCAGAACCTGCGGCATGATAGGGATCAGCCTCGACTTGGATTTCATTGATCCCGAAGATGCGCCTGGCGTAGAAACGCCAGTGCCGGGCGGAATTAAAGCCATGCCCCTCCTGACAGCGCTTACCTTGGTGAAGCGCCATACCAACCTTTGCGGTCTGGAGATCAGTGAATTCAATCCAGAAAACGATCGGCACGCTAAAACACTGCAACTGATGAAAACGATTGTTGAAACATTCTATGTAGATTAGCAATCAGTTCCCCTTCCTTGAGGGAAAGGCGATAAAACACCGAACAAATCTTTAGGATCACGCACTTCGGGCAGCAAAGCTATCTCACTGCCTAATTGATGCTCTAAAGCCAGTTCATACACCAAGCGCAGCGTTGCGAAATCTTCCAATGCAAAGCCAACCGAATCGAACACGGTAATTTCAGTAGCGTTTTCCCTGCCTCGCTTGCGTTTAGTGACGAGTTCCCATAATTCGGCATAAATATCACTTGCATCACACTGCTGTACTTCACCTTCCTTTAGTGTTTGCGGAATAAATTCAACCACAATTTTCGCTGCCTGTAGCAGGGCTCGACTTAATTCGGTTTTTCCTGGACAATCGCCGCCCATGGCGTAAATATGGGTGCCTAGTGTGACATCTTGCAATTCAAACAATGTCTGCCGTCTGTTTGACGCCGTTGCAGTAATGATAATATCAGAATTGCGAATAGCATCCCGAATGTTGGCGCAGGGTATTAGCTCGAAAGCATAAGGCGCCAGATTACGCGAAAATTTAGCCATTGCCGCTGCATCAACATCGAAGTAGCGTATTTGCCGTAACCGGAAAAGACTGCTAAAAGCCATTACCTGAAATTCCGACTGCGCGCCGGTTCCAATAATCGCTAAAGACTGACTGTTTTCTCTAGCCAAATACTTGGCTGCCAAAGCTCCGGTTGCAGCCGTGCGCAAAGCGGTCAGTAAGGTCATTTCGCTAAGCAACAACGGGTAACCGGTAGCGGTATCGCTTAACTGGCCGATGCCGACTATGCTTAACTTACCTTGTGCCGTGTTGGCGGGATGGCGATTGACATATTTGAATGTATAAAATTGATCATTCGCACAGGGCATCAATTCAATGGCGCCTTGCGCAAAATAGGTTGCATGACGCACGGATTTGCGGAAGGTATCCCAATGGGAGAAATCGTTTTCCAGAAACGTAATCAGCCTGACAAGAAAGGCTTCCAAACCAATAATTTTGATCAGTTTTTGGATATCGTGAACACTCATAACCTTCATTGCGTAACTCCCAACAGGTCAAAAAAACTTTTCTATTGGCATCGCGCCTTATACATCTACATGGGATGCTAGCGATATTATTGGCATAGTAGTTGAGTACCCATTATTGAAAAGTATCTAATCAGCATATTTTTGCTAGCTCAGGATAACAAACAAATTACGATTGGTGACAACAAAATTGTGACGAAGTAAAACGTTTGCGCAGCAGGTTGTTGGATATCGATTGCCAAAAAGGAAAGAAACAGCATCTTGCTACTTTGATTAGTCCGTAGATCTTGTTTTGGCGGATTTTTGACTACTTAGACAGAATGGCGAGCTTTTTGAGCATTAAATGCATGTTAGACTAGATAGTCGTCCCTGAAAAATCCTTTTTCTCAACTACTAAGTTGTAGGTTAGGCATATTGCCAATCAATAGCCGAT
>NZ_JAWJYP010000052.1:0-7700 GCF_033063275.1 Nitrosomonas sp. Is37
ATCCGCTACAATCGCTTGTGCATCAGGTAACTTGGCAATCAGCTGCGGTGCTACAGAACAATCATTCACTTCTCCACCAGTAATCTCAAACTCAACTGGTAAACCACAACCATCAACCGCCAAATGAATCTTTGTGGTGTTTACCCGCACAGAATCTCTTATAAATGGAATTCCAGCATCCAAACACTTCAGGTAAGTCTTGCCACGGACAACCAACCCGCATTCGGTATAGCATACCTTCTACTGTCATGTGCAGATTGCGCTTGTTATAAATCGCTTCTTGACGCAGAATCTTCTCTAGCTTCGGCCAGAACTCATCAGTGAGCATCAGTCGGGGCATCGCAAACTCATTTTATTAGTGGTGTGAGAACCGCAATATTACGAGTTTGCTTTCTATTTATGAAATAACTTATCTCAAAACGTCAACAGACCCTAGAGCAGGAGTTTCCAAACAGCTTCTAAGATAAATTATAGCCCTAGCACGAAAGAGGCTATTAGGATTAATATTGTAAGTTACTCACACTAGCAAACTCCAATCTATTTAGAAAAAATATGAAAGTTTGGCCTGGACAGCCTTATCCTCTGGGAGCCGTTTATGATGGCTCTGGAACGAACTTCTCAGTATTTTCGGAAGCCGCCGAACGGATCGAACTGTGCCTTTTTGATGAGAAAGGAAAAGAGAAGCGCATTGATCTACCGGAAGTAACGGGTTATTGCTGGCACGGCTATTTGCCATCCATCGAGCCGGGCCAACGTTACGGTTTTCGCATCCATGGACCTCGGGATCCTGTCCATGGTCAGCTTTGTAATCCTGCCAAGCTACTGCTTGACCCATACGCTAAGGCAATCAATGGACAAATCCAATGGAATGAAGCTGTTTTTCCATACCGTTTTGGCAAGGGTATAGAAGTTCGCAGTAACACCAATAGCGCCTCATTCATGCCGCGCAGCGTGGTACATCAGCCCTATTTTGATTGGGGTGGGGATCGTAGATTGCAAATTCCCTGGCATGAGACTGTCATCTATGAGACCCATGTCAAAGGCCTCACTAGCCGGCACCCAGACATCCCACCTGAGATACGAGGCACTTACACCGCTCTAACCCACCCAGCAATGATTGATTATTTTAAACAGCTTGGGATAACGGCAATCGAACTCATGCCAATCCATCACTTCATCCACGATAACCACTTGGTAGAGCAAGGTTTGCGAAATTATTGGGGGTACAATTCTATTGGTTACTTCGCGCCTCATAGTGAATATGCATCCCAAAAACGCCCCGGTGCAGCTGTGGCTGAATTCAAACAAATGGTCAAAACATTGCATTATGCTGGAATTGAGGTCATTCTGGATGTGGTTTACAACCACACGGCAGAAGGAAATCATCTCGGTCCGATGCTCTCTTTCAAGGGAATCGATAACGCATATTATTACCGACTTTGTGACGATCGACGCTATTACAAAGATTACACTGGCACCGGTAACAGCCTGAACATGCGCAATCCCTTCGTGCTACAACTCATCATGGATTCTCTACGCTACTGGATTCTGGAGATGCATGTGGATGGATTCCGTTTTGATCTGGCTGCCACTTTAGCACGTGAACTGCACGATGTGGACCGCCTTTCCGTATTCTTTAATATCATTCAGCAAGATCCGATTATCAGTCAGGTCAAGCTCATTGCGGAACCTTGGGATGTCGGAGAAGGTGGATATCAGGTGGGTAACTTCCCCCCGGCATGGAGCGAGTGGAATGGGAAATACCGCGACTGTGTACGTGATTTCTGGCGCGGTGAGAACCAAACGCTCGGGGAGTTTGCCTCTCGCTTTACCGGCAGCTCCGATCTTTACGAGAAAACCTCTCGCCTGCCCTATGCCAGCATCAACTTCGTCACCGCCCATGATGGTTTCACTTTAAATGATCTCGTTTCCTACAATGAAAAGCATAATGAAGCCAACAGCGAGAAAAACCGTGATGGTGAAAACTACAATCGTTCGTGGAATTGTGGCGTGGAAGGCAAGACAGACGACCCAAAGGTACTTCAGTTACGCAAACGCCAGAAGCGAAACTTCCTTGTCACGCTATTCCTTTCGCAGGGTGTGCCGATGCTGCTTGGAGGTGATGAAATCAGCCGTACGCAACAAGGTAACAATAATGCCTACTGCCAGGATAATGAGATCTCCTGGTACGATTGGGAAAATGCGGATAAAGACTTACTCGCTTTTTGTCAGGAACTCATCGAATATCGCAAAAACCATCCTGTTTTTCGTCGTAGACACTGGTTTCAAGGTCAGCCCATTCATGGCAGCGAAGTAAAGGACATTGCCTGGTTTACCTTAGAAGGTACGCAGATGTCCGAAAAAGATTGGGGCCTAGGATATGCCAAGTCCCTTGGCATTTTCTTGAATGGAGTGACGATCCCGAACCCCTACCCGCGCGGTGAGCCGGTAAAAGACGACAATTTTTATATAATTTTCAATGCTCACCATGAAGCGTTAATTTTTACTCTCCCCGGAATTAATTGGGGGACACTTTGGATAAAGGAGCTCGACACCAATGTTGGCTGGCTGGAAAATAAAGAATCACTTAAAGCAGAAAACCAGATCAAAGCGGAAGGCCGCTCTGTGGTAGTGCTGCGTCATGCATCTTGAGTCAATCGCCAGTGATTGATTACAGTTGTCGTATGACCTTGATCCTCAAATGCCACCCCACCTATCCCGCATTAATGATGATGACCATGGTTATGATCGTGCATTAGATCATCATGATGCGTATCTACTAGTGCGGTATATCGTTCAGTAGTCATCCCATGGAGTTTTTGAAGAAAAGCAGTGATTGCCCAGATAGTTTCATCATTATGCGTAGGCCCCCAAGCGGGCATAGCAGTCATTTTGATGCCATTCTTGATTGCCCAAAAGTATTTTTTGGAGAGAGATGATTTCTCTCCCTCATCAGTTACGGGCACTCTTTCATAAAATAGTGGCGCCTGCGGATAAAGACCAATTGCCAGTTCGGTAGGTTGTTTGCCAGGCGACAAATGACATTCGGTGCACATGGCATGGTACTGCTTGAAGCCTTTTTCAACCATAGCGGGATCATCCAGTACTGGAACTTCCATTTCTTTTGCGCGTGCTTTTATCGAGCTATCACGAACCCAGCTGATCAGCTTTTCTGTGATCGCCCAATGTTTATCGGTAGCAGCTATGTTGTAAGCGCCAGAATTTAATGCGATAAATGTAAGCACGAGTACTGTCAGTGAAACGATGATAAGTAATTTCATTTTCATTCCTCCTATGGTTATTCAGAACGATACATGATGATCTATAACAATAAAGTATCACATCGGCTCAAGCTTCGCGACCCAGATTAATTTAAATTTTATCAATATTATTTGCTACAGCACGATGTCAGATTTGCTTTTAATCGTGCTAGCACGGCTGATTGTTATCACCCTATTTCAATAACAATGTCAATCAGACCAAGATATGCTATAAATGTTTTATCGATAAAAAGCAGACCATCGGGACACACCAGCACCATAACAAGAACATCGGACACTAAACCCCTACCACACAAAATAAAACGCGAAGATATCGGTTCTTTTCTGCGTTAGGTGTATAGATTCTAGATAGATTCTAGAACGCTGTGAAGTACTGAAATTTATGGATAATAACCACTCAAATACAGTTAAACTGCTGATTCTATTCATTGTGTCTGGCTTATAGCGTGATAAACTTATTTTCTACCTCCACGATAATTTTTCTTGACAACGATTTATAATTTTGCTTGACAACGATTTATGCTAAGCGCACCATGTAATCACAATGGGTGATTAAGTCCATTGAAATTTCTATTCTTTATAGATTTTCACTTACCCCATTACTTTCTTCTTTCACACAATAGGAGAATTTCAGATGAAAACTATTACCATCGAAACCCCTCTTGTTTCCGAATGTAGCGTGATCGAATGCGCATATAATCTCAAGCGTAATTGCCACGCACGTGCCATTACTATCGGAGACGGTGTACACCCTAGCTGCGACACATTTTTCATCAACAAGAACCATACCAAAGCCGCCATGCGCGCGGCAGGAGTTGGAGCTTGCAAAGTTGCAGCATGCAAGTTCAATGATGACTTTGAATGCATGACCGAGAACATCCAGGTTGGTCGCAGTACGGACGAAATTAGCTGCCTCACATTCGCAATGCGCTGATCCCATCCTCGGAGAAGAAGGATTTCAGCGGCCTGTCTCATTGATAAGTTCTCATCCAATGCTAATTGGTATGCTGTGACATATCTAGCTAGTTGTCCGTGCACAATGATAGGTAAGATGTTGGAAGTTAATGCGCACTTGTAATCTAACTTAGTGCAGGATATTCAGTCCAGAATAAACCTTCAATTTTCTCCACTTCAGATCTGGGGGTGGAATAAAAAGTGAGAAACAAATGCCTTCCAATACAGACTCTCAAAGCAATGCAGAACGGTTGCTTGGCATCGTGCGTAGCCTTGCCCATGAGCTGCGGCCACATGCACCCGCTCCAAAGCATCTTGGGTTGGATCATTCGTTGGAGCGCGACTTCGGCCTAGACAGCCTGGCGCGTGTGGAGCTGCTAAGCCGCATCGAGCGAAAGCTGGGTGTAAAACTTGGTGAAAAAGCACTAATCGACGCCGAAACACCGCGTGATTTGCTTAAGCAGATTGCAGGCACTATTACTGCCGAAACACTTACTCCAGCTGAAACAGCAAAGCTTACAGAAATCCAGGTATATCATCCGCCGGAAACCGCATCTACGCTGATTGAGATACTAGACTGGCGTGTCGCGAGACACCCTGAGCAGGTCCATATCACCCTTTATGACGAAGAGGAGCATACCGAAGACATTACCTATCGCATGCTGCAGGATGAGGCCAAAGCATTGGCTGCTGGCCTGCAACAGCTTGGGCTAGGCCCTGGCGAAAAGATAGCAATCATGTTGCCCACTGGGCGTGGATTCTTCGCAGCTTTTTATGGCGTGCTCTATGCTGGCTGCGTACCGGTACCGCTGTACCCGCCGGGGCGTCCTTCGCAAATCGAGGATCACATGCGGCGTATCGCCGGCATCATCGCTAATGCTCAAGCCAGCATTCTTATCACGGTTGAGCAAGCCAAACCACTGGGACACTTGCTGCGCGCGCAATGCGAATTACTTCGCATGGTCACAACCGTCACAGATTTGTCTATCCGTGGGGCATACCCCCCTTCTCCGAAGTTAGAACCACAGAGTATTGCGCTACTGCAATACACTTCTGGCAGTACCGGCAACCCCAAAGGAGTGGTACTAACCCATGCCAACCTGCTCGCCAACTTGCGAGCGATGACGCTTGTTTCAGGCATTACTGCCGCAGATACTTTCGTCTCATGGCTGCCGCTCTATCACGATATGGGGCTGATCGCCGCCTGCATGGGTAGCCTATATGTCGGATTCCGACTGGTGCTGCTCTCACCGCTCAGCTTCCTTGCCCGGCCGGCATGCTGGTTATGGACGATTAACCGGCATTCTGCCACAGTTTCAGCAGCTCCTAATTTTGCCTTTGAGTTATGCGCCAACAAGCTTGATGATCGTGAGCTGAGTGGTCTGAATCTTAGTTGCTGGCGTCTGGCCTACAACGGAGCTGAGCCAATCAGCATGAATACGATAGATCATTTTGTTGCACGCTTTGCTCGCTATGGTTTCAGCCGTACCGCCATGACGCCTGTTTATGGTCTGGCAGAATCGTCTGTAGGACTGGCTTTCCCTCCAGCAGAACGTGGGCCGCTGGTTGACCATGTGGATCGCGCTGCGCTCACACGCTCGGGTATCGCGCGTTGTGTGCAGGCTGATGACCGCTCTGCGCTGCACATCGTTTCCTGCGGCCTACCATTACCTGGTCATCAGATACGCATTGTCGATGCTGAGGGGCAGGTACTGCCAGAACGTACTCAGGGGCGCGTGCAATTCTGCGGACCATCAGCGACCAGCAGTGGTTATTTCCGCAATCCCGAAGCGACAGCACGCCTGCTCGACGGACAATGGCTTAATAGCGGCGATATGGGTTACATTGCGGCTGGCGAACTGTATCTCACTGGACGCGAGAAGGATATCATCATTCGTGGTGGGCACAACATTTACCCGCAGGAACTGGAGGAAGCGGTAAGTAAAGTACGTGGCATACACAAAGGTGGGGTAGCAGTTTTTCCAGCCAGCAATACGTACGCTGGTACGGAACGCCTGGTAATACTTGCAGAAACACGCGAAAGCAGTGCTAAGGAGCGAGAGCGGATAGTGACCGAAATCAACAATCTCGCCGTAGACTTGGTAGGGGCGCCAGCAGATGATATCGTGCTGGTGCCGCCGCGCACGGTGCTGAAAACCTCCAGTGGCAAAATTCGCCGTACTGCATGCCGCGAGCTTTATGAACAAGGCTCGATCAGCAGCACCCTACGGCCACCATGGTGGCAAATGATACGCCTTGGAGGTGCCGCAGCTAGGGCGCGGGCTATGCGTTTGTTGCGCCGTGGTGCTGAATGGGTATGGGGGGTGTGGGCTTGGGCAGTTTTTGTTGCTATCGTACCCTTCGCATGGCTGCTGATCGTGTTGGTACCCGGACTGACTCTGCGTCGGCTCATCGCTCGGGCAAGTGCGCGCCTGGCTGTTACGCTAACCGGCCTGAGGCTGCGGGTAGAAGGCTTGCAGCATCTCGATAACAAGATACCCATGATTGTGGTAGCCAATCACGCCAGCTACCTGGATGCACTCTTGCTTACTGCAGTACTGCCTGCTAGATTTGCCTACGTAGCCAAGCAAGAATTACTACGCAATCCGGCAGCCGCTATCCCATTGCGCCGACTGGGCGGCGCATTTGTTGAACGTTTCGATGACGCACGCGGTGTGGAGGATGTACGTAAGCTGGAGGAGCGGGCGCGCGCAGGTGAATCCATAGTTTTTTTTCCAGAAGGCACATTTCGGCGCGAAGCCGGGCTGATGCCGTTCAGATTGGGAGCGTTTCTGACTGCTGCACACACTGATATCCCCGTACTACCGGTCTCCCTGATCGGCACTCGCACCATGCTATGCGCTGGACAATGGCTGCCACGCCGCAGTGAGTTGAAAGTACTGATTGGTGCACCCTTGCATGCAGCAGGAAATGACTGGCAGGCAGCATTGCGACTACAAGAAGCAGCACGCCGTCAGATACTGGCAGAGCTGAACGAACCTGATATTATCACTGCCAGTAGATCAAAGCCATCAAGTGAAAATTTCCATTAATGCTGGCGGATTAATCAGTCATCCCTAACAAACCTTCATAATTGGCATAAATATTGACGTTCGCAAGTATTTAGCAGTTATTGAATTTGCCAGAATAGAAGCTGCTAACCCCCTATTTTCTGGTGAATTTGATGAAGATAAAGAAGTAAGAACTGAGCTCATATGATGAGCTTTTTTGTATGAAACTGGAGCAGATGCTGAACTAGTGTTTAATTGCATTAATAGCATATATTATTTGATTTATACTAGGCATTATGCCTAGAAAAGCGATAAAAATCACTCTTACAGAAGAACAAAGAGACCGTCTGGAGAAAATCGTGCGAAGCCATAGTGCCGAGCGCAGGATGGTTGAGAGAGCCAGAATCATCTTGGCCTGCGCTGCAGGTAAGCAGAACCAAGTAGTTGCTGCAGA
>NZ_JAWJYP010000053.1:0-6823 GCF_033063275.1 Nitrosomonas sp. Is37
GGTGTGAGAACCTCAATATTACGAGTTTGCTTTCTATTTATGAAATAACTTATCTCAAAACGTCAACAGACCCTAAGTCTTTATTATTAAATTAATTTAAGAATAGAAAAACTCCTAGCATAAAGCATAAACACACCTTTTAGTTCACCCCCGTTTAAGTAACACGGTGGGCTACAAATACATACAGTAAAAATTTCTTGCTCAATATAGTGATTTTTGATTATCCCAGCAAGATATAAAAATTAATATGTCATGATAAACGCCAGGCTGTGAGTCTGCGATGTATAGAGCGGGCGAACGAACGGGAGCGCAGTCAGGGCAATGGCAAAGTTTCGTAATGTCATTGAAATTTATGTCGGGTTACTATTTGTCACACAATAACTAATCCACTGGAGATAACAGAATGTCAATGGAAAGTGAACTACCCAATAAAGCCGAGCTCCTGGCTCAACTGATTACGGGGCAAACGGGGTTTGAGCTGATTACTTCATCCGTTCAACGAAGTCATCGGTTTCCCTGCATATTTACATGCAGATAGAAAATCTGGCGCAATTAGGCAACGTGTCAACATCGGTCATCATTAATCAATTGCTGGAATGTGGGCTTGAAGCAGTGATTAAAGACCTGCCGCCAGAAATGGCAAGATAAGTCACGATGATCAGGGAAGATCAAATAAAGCGCCCTCTCATCGGAGAGACGATTAAAGCCAGAAAAAAATTTAAACCACTGCCTGAAAAATAATTAGCCATCATGTCACCGTGCTTATTGCTCCACGGTTACGATACCATTGAATACGCCTATAACCTCGTATCGGGTCAGGGATGTTTGATCGACTATGAGCAATTGACCGTGAACAAAGAAGCGTTACGCCAAACCAAAACGCGCAAACCCAAACATCTCAAACTCGGCAGTGAAGAATTCCTGTTGACTCTACATGGAACCAAGAGCGGCTACCCGCTTTTAATCAAGAAAAGGTTAGCACTTCAAACTTGAATCTGCCGGTAAATATACAATTTACAAGAAAGATTAATCCAACTTGTTAATGCCAATTCTTCACTTCAATTTCTCGGCTTTATTGGCACAATCCGGCTAGCTGCGAGTTTTGCCCGTGTTCTCGCCTCAGAGGTATCTGTACCATTTGCTAAAGCCACGCCCATGCGACGACGGGCGAATGATTCCGGCTTGCCGAAGAGGCGCAAATCGCTTTGCGGTACGCATAGCGCTTCATCCACACCAGTGAAAGCGATACCTTGTTCTTCCAGTTGTCCATAAATTACCGCACTCGCACCTGGTGCACGTAAGGCCGTATTGACGGGCAAACCAAGTATGGCGCGAGCATGCAGTTCGAATTCATTCTGTACCTGGCTGCACATGGTTACCATACCGGTGTCGTGCGGACGCGGACTTACTTCACTGAACCATACTTCGTCGTTTTTGACGAATAGCTCCACACCAAAGATACCCAGGCCTCCTAGGTTACCAGTAATTCTTCTGGCAATATCTTGCGCACGCTGCAATGCTAACAATGACATTGGCTGTGGTTGCCAGCTTTCCACATAATCGCCATGAACTTGGATATGGCCGATCGGTTCGCAGAAATGCGTTTCAATATCACCATCTGCATTCATTGCGCGTACGGTAAGCAGAGTAATTTCATAATCGAAGTGGATAAAACCTTCAACAATTACTCGCCCCTGATCTACCCGGCTGCCACTGGCAGCATAATTCCAGGCTGCTTCTACTTCCGCTTCGCTATCAATTTTTGATTGCCCTTTGCCAGAGGAAGACATCACTGGTTTAACGATGCATGGATACCCGATGCCACCCTCTATCGCCGAATACAATTCTTCCAAGCTATTAGCAAAGGTATAAGTCGAAGTTGGTAGTCCCAATGTTTCTGCTGCAAGACAGCGAATACCTTCGCGATTCATTGTGAGCTGTGCGGCGCGCGCAGTAGGAATGACGCGCGCGAGACCCTCGCGTTCGATCTCTAGCAGCATGCTGGTCGCGATCGCTTCGATCTCAGGAACGATGATGTGCGGCTGCTCGCGTTCAATCAGTTCACGCAATGCTGTACCATCCGCCATGTTGATCACATGTGCGCGATGAGCTACCTGATGTCCCGGTGCATTGGGATAGCGATCCACAGCGATAGTTTCTACTCCCAAGCGCTGCAATGCAATGATCACTTCCTTGCCGAGCTCTCCGCTACCTAGCAACATGACTTTGGTTGCGGAAGGACTAAGTGGGGTACCTATAACGAATCGTTTGCTCATGGTATGTTTCGAAGAGAAAAATTGTAAATAGCGGAAAATATACTACTGAAGCGCACATATTTTCGCAGCAATCGCGGAATAAAAATGTGAGATGATTCTTTTTACTCGATAGACAATGCTTGTAGTTTCCACTTGCTTATGCAAACGCGTGAACTATTGCTCCGTCGCCATCGGCCGCAATCATCTAAAAAAGAGGACACAATGGAAACAAAAACAATTTATTCGATTTCAGTAAAAAAAATGATGGCAGTGATATAGTTCTTGATAAGTATCGAGGGAAAGTATTGCTGATCGTCAATGTCGCCAGTGAATGCGGTTTTACTCCTCAATATAAAGGCTTAGAGGCGTTATATCGCCAGCACAAGGAAAAAGGATTGGAAATTTTAGGTTTTCCATGTAATCAATTTGGCGGACAGGAACCTGGTAATGATGAAGAAATTAAAAACTTCTGCTCGCTTAATTATGATGTAACTTTTCCTTTATTTGCCAAGATAGAGGTAAACGGTGAAAGTGCTCACCCTCTTTATCAATATCTGAAAACTGAACAAAAAGGCATTTTAGGAACAGAAGCGATTAAGTGGAATTTCACCAAATTTTTAGTTGATCGCAACGGTGAAGTCGTTAAACGTTTTGCACCGCAAACGTCACCAGCGGAGCTAGAGAAAGAAATTAATTCGCTGCTATAATTGAAAAAGTATAGGAAAAATAACCATCTTTTTCATGGGAACTGAATGTACTGAGCGCTGAATTAGTTATCTAAAACATAGATGACTGATCAAAAAGTTAAATTACCTCCGGCAGAGCCGGAGGCTTATTTCTGTTAGCCCCTCAAAGGGGCAAGAATTGGCGCCACCTAAAGGTGGCATCACATACCAAGCTTGAGCTGATCATAATGTTCATCCTCCTTCTCTTGATGTCGGATATATTCTCTAACCATCTCTTCATCTAACCCTACGGTCGATACAAAATAACCACGCGCCCAAAAACTTTCACCTGTGAAATTCCTCGATTTCCCCATAAACTTTCGTGCTATCGATATTGCACTTTTCCCCTTGATATACCCTACTACGTAAGACACTGAGTACTTCGGCGGAATACTAATGCACATGTGTACATGATCAGGCATCAAATGTCCTTCCACTATCTGGCATTCTTTCTGCTCTGTTAACTCGTGCAATACCTTCCCAAGGTGCTTTCGTATTACTCCAAATATCACCTTTTTCCTTCTCTTCGGAATAAATACAACGTGGTACTTACAGTCCCATGTTGTATGGGCCAAACTCTGATAATCTCTCATTTGATTCTCCTAGCTCTTGATCAAGCTAAAAGAATCAAGGTGACCGTATCACACGGTCAAACCTTTAATAGTCCCCCGGCAAAGCCGGGGGGATTACCTCGTTTATTTACTTCATTCCGATTCAATTGGCACGAAAAAGCTAAAAGTTTTGCAGCATTCTTGCTGCTTCAGAGAAATTAATCTGCTTTCACTACCCTCTCTGAGAGTCGAAAAGAAATTACACCACAAAGCATATTGACAATAATTGCCTGCAATGTATAACTCAAGTAAGTTATAAACCGGCAGATACGCAAGATCCAGAATGTAAGTTCTACTCAAACGTGAACTGAAGCTATCCCAAATTTCGAAAATTTATCAAAATTAAGCATCAGAGATAAATAATGAAAGCTATTATTGCAGCAACATTAAGTTTATTAATTGTTATGACAGCATTTGCGATGGAGAAAACAGTGATATCCAGCCGCCTAGAATCAAATCAAAATATCAGTTCAAAGACAGATTACATCGTCTTAGGAATGGGTTGCTTTTGGGGCGCCGAGAAGCGCATGAGCGAGATTCCGGGTGTTCTCGATGTAGAAAGTGGTTATGCAGGTGGTGACCTTCCTGGCGTTGGCTACCAGCAGATATTGAATCATGAGAAGGCGCTTCGCGCAGGCAAGGCTGCAGGACGGAATCATGCCGAAGTGATCAAGGTAACTTTCGACCCAGAAAAAGTAACGCTGGAAACCGTGTTAGCGAAATTCTGGGAAAACCATAATCCAACACAGGGTGACCGTCAGGGCAACGACATCGGCAGCAATTACCGGAGCGCAATTTATTATCATGACGCAGCCCAGAAAGACCTTGCACTGGCAACGCAGAAAGTTTACCAGCAGGCACTGAATGCCGTCGGCTACGGTCCGATCACAACTGAAATCCTGCCACTGAAAAATTACATCACAGCCGAGGAATACCACCAAGACTATCTGAAGAAGAATCCCAACGGATACTGCGGCCTCGGCGGCACGGGAGTAAAGTACCCCGCATCGAACCATAAGGCTACACAAAATGATCCATTAAGCAGTGGAGCAATTACCGATCGCATGAAGCCGCTGAATGGCAAAGATTTGAACTTTGCTCAGCAATTGGTTATTTTTGAGGCCGAGAATTGCGAATTCTGCAAGCAGTTTGATGAGGATATTCTCAATCGCTGGCAAGCAGAAGTACCCGTCGTTGCAACGATGAACGCCAATCCTCCTGCCGGTTGGACACTGGAAAAACCATTATTTGCTGCCCCTACCATTGTGCTGTTCAGAAACGGCAAAGAAGTCACCCGTTACACGGGATATAACGGGGAACAATCAAATTTCTGGAAATGGCTGGGCTTTCAGTTATTGTCGCCGGGACAACAGAAGATCGCCTTTGAGCAAGGCACCGAACCGCCGTTCACTGCTACCAATTTGGATGAAAAACGTCCTGGGAAATTTGTCGATCCCATTACGGGTGCTACGCTTTTTCTCAGCCAGACAAAGTTCGATAGCAAGAGTGGCTGGCCCAGCTTTTTCGACCCTGTTGAGGGATCAGTAACGCTCCATGAAGACAATTCGCATGGCATGAAACGGACCGAAGTCCGCAGTGCAAGTTCAGGCATTCATCTTGGTCACGTTTTTAACGATGGCCCAGCTCCCAACTTCAAGCGCTATTGTATCAACGGCAATGTCCTGAAGTTCATCCCAGATTGATTGAGAAGAAACGCATCCCTCTTTATTTACCTTATTCCATTTCCAAATCAAACATGACGCGAAGGCGAACCGCAGACAGTATAAATGATACGGCAAGGTGAAGCCGACAAAATCAGGTTTGATTTAGAAATGGAATTAGAGAGGTATGCTGATTTTCATGGAACAGCCTCCATCCGCAATCTTTGACCTCTAAAAGCAAATATGTATTTGGTATTTGCCCTAGTCTGATCCAATCCAAGCCTTTGCGGATACGATTACCTTACTGCGGATCAATAATAATCTTTCCATGTTGATCGTATGTCATACAGCTTCTCAAGGCCCTTGAGCGCAGGATTAGTAGGCAATGCACGCAACCAACACCTTGCTCGAAGTGCCCTTGCCATCAATCCCGCTTGATTCGCCAAAACCCGGGCATAATGTAGAACAAAGGGATCACCACCAAGATTGCATACGACAAATAGAGCGATACATAGGCGAGAGGAGCTGCGAGCAGATACACGGCGATTGCAATCAAATTCTGATGCTGGACTGCGGCATGATACCTCGCCAGATCCTGGTTGTGGACAAGTTGGCGGAACACAACTTGGCGAAGCAGCGCAAAGGAACCAATATCGCACGCGAGAATAACGGAATACAAAGCAACAGCAAACGGCTCAACGGGATTTTGTCCGAGATAGGCGGTCGCGAACGGGATCAGGGACATCCAGAAAAGCAAGTTGCTGTTTGCCCAGAGTAGCGGCCGATCAACTAGGCGAATAGGGTACAATAGATAGTGGTGAGCTACCCACATGAGGATCAGTAAGACGAAGCTCAGCACGTAACTAAAAAATACCGGTGCTACGGCAAGCAATCCCCTCAAGCTCGGTTCATTCGGCGCCTTGAGCTCTAACACCATGATGGTGATGATGATGGCGATGACACCGTCACTGAAAGACTGCAGGCGATCCGTGCCTAGGTTCGCTGTTGGATCGTGCCGATTCATAAGTACCTCGCGTAATATATACGACAAAAAATGTCTCATAATCTGAAACGGAATGTCATATAACCTGACTAAGTGTTCCTAAGTCTTTATTACTTAATTAACTTAAAAATAGAATAGCTCCTAATATAGAGTATAAACGCACCATTTTGTTTTCCCTTGTTCAAGTAACACGGGGGCCATAAATACATATCACTAAAAATTAACTCTCCAATATAGAAATTTTTGCTTCTCCCCTCATGTAAAAATGAATCTGTCATGACAAGCGCCCGGTAGAGAACCTGCGATGTATAGAGTTGGCGAACGAACGGGAGCGCAGTCAGGGCTGTAGTAAAAATAGCAATTTGGCAAGCACATCAACCCCTAGGAGAGCACCATCTGACGCACACCATGCCGAAGAACGAGAAGTGCCTGTTGAGTGATGCACGATTGATATAGGGTTTTATATAGTGGAGTTACTATTTGTAACACCATAACTAGTCGTCCCTGAAAAACCCTTTTTCTCAACTACTAAGTTGTAGGTTAGGCATATTGCCAATCAATAGCCGAT
>NZ_JAWJYP010000054.1:0-6358 GCF_033063275.1 Nitrosomonas sp. Is37
GTTTAAATGGCGTAGGCCTGAAGTTAAAGGTAGTCAAATAAAAAATACAATAGCTAATTTACGCAATTAGACACTAGATTAATACCACTCTAATCGAGCACGACCATCAATTCCAAATCAAATTCCATTGGTATCTGGAAGATACGGGTATGCAACATGCTTATATCAAACCCAGAAGACCGCGATTAAAAGGCAAAGTAGAAGTTACACATGGGCAGACCGAATTCTATTAACTACTAACCTATAGAGATAATGTTGATCTGCACGTCAAGTTAGCTAAATGGGAAGCTTTCTATAACTAACGGACCGCACGGTGGTGGGTGAGGAAAAAACATATAAACGTTTAATTGAGAAAATATGCTGTTAACCATTTACACTTTCTGACGCGTCAAGTCAGTTTTTTATGCTTGTATTCAGTAATAGCTGACTGTTCGTAATCGAACAGATTACCATCCTGATGGAGCCGCACATCATCTAAAAATCATTGGCTTCAGATAACCATAAAATTCAAAAAATGAAATTTTTCAGGCCAAACTATTTGGTTATTTGATCTATATATTACCCTGTTATGTAAAGGGTCATGTTATACTTAAAAAATTATGCTTTTAAAGTGTATGATGTTCTTTAAGTGTTATTGAAAAATAAAGCATAAAAATAAACAGGCTGATCGGCTCCTAATTTGAGTCGATTCTGGGTGGAAAATTCATTGGATGGAATTATTGAAAAATGGCAGATGGTATTGGTGAGATGAATAGTCGGCGTCGTTTTCTAGTGCTAGCCACATCTGTAGCAGGTGGAGTTGCTGCCGTGGCGGTGGCGACACCGTTTATGTTATATATGATGCCTAGTGAGCGAGCTAAAGCAGCTGGAGCACCGGTAGAAGTCGATATTAGTAAGCTGGAGCCTGGTATGCTACTGATGGTTGAGTGGCGGGGGAAAGTGGTTTGGGTACTGAGGCGCACGCTGGAAATGTTGGAGAATTTGAAGAAGCTAAATGATCAACTGGCTGATCCAACTTCAGAAAAAAATCAGCAACCACCTTACGCAAAGAATGAAACGCGCTCTATTAAACCTGAAATTCTTGTGGTAGTGGGTGTATGTACGCATCTCGGCTGTTCTCCAGTATTTAGGAAGGATATTGCTCCTGCTGATTTAGGGCCTGATTGGTTAGGTGGTTTTTTCTGCCCCTGCCATGGTTCAAAATTTGATTTGGCTGGACGTGTTTATAAGAATGTTCCGGCACCTACTAATTTAGTTGTGCCTTCTCATGTTTATTTGAGTGAAAATCGGCTTTTAATTGGCTCTGAAAGCAAGGAATCTGTATAAAATGAGTAAACAAGAAAATTCGTTTATTGGATGGATTGATGAGCGCTTCCCAATGACTGCTACTTGGAGAGCGCATCTTTCTGAATATTATGCTCCTAAGAATTTTAATTTTTGGTATTACTTCGGTTCGCTAGCAATGCTTGTGCTGGTTAATCAATTAATTACCGGTATTTTTCTTACTATGAGCTATAAGCCAGATGCTAGCCTTGCATTTTCATCAGTTGAATACATCATGCGGGATGTGAATTTTGGCTGGTTGATTCGATATATGCATTCTACGGGAGCTTCCATGTTTTTTGTGGTGGTTTATTTGCATATGTTCCGAGGGATGATGTATGGTTCTTATCGCAAACCCAGGGAGCTTTTATGGCTGATAGGGATGGCGATATTTTTTGTGTTGATGAGTTTAGCATTTACTGGGTATATTTTACCTTGGGGACAAATGTCTTATTGGGGTGCTCAGGTAATTGTAAGTATGTTTGGGGCGATTCCGTTTATTGGTGAAACGTTATCAAACTGGATTCTGGGAGACTTCATGCTCTCGGACGCAGCACTTAACCGTTTTTTTGCATATCATGTGGTGACGCTGCCACTTTTAATAATTGTTCTGGTATTTGTTCATATCATCGCATTGCATGAAGTTGGATCCAATAATCCAGATGGAATAGAAATCAAATCTAACAAAGATCCAAAAACGGGAATTCCCGTGGATGGAATACCATTTCATCCTTACTACTCTGTAAAGGATATAGTCGGGGTTGTTGGATTTCTAATTGTGTTTTGCGGCATTATATTTTTTGTTCCTGAAATGGGTGGATATTTTCTTGAGCATAATAATTTTATCCCTGCAAATACGCTACAAACACCCGATCATATTGCTCCAGTGTGGTATTTCACCCCTTATTATTCGATGCTTAGGGCGGTCACAGTTAATTTTCTCGGGGTAGATGCGAAACTGTGGGGTGTTATCTTAATGGCGGGTTCAGTACTTATTTTTAGTTTCTTGCCGTGGTTAGATCGTAGTCCTGTCAAATCAATACGTTATAAAGGACCAATCTTTAAATTCGCGCTGACGCTTTTTGTAATAAGCTTTTTTGTATTAGGTTGGCTTGGCACAAAAGCACCGACACCTTTGTACACGTTATTAGCTCAAATTTTTACGGTTATTTATTTTGCATTTTTTATTCTGATGCCATGGTACAGCAAGATAGATAAAACAAAACCAGAACCAAAAAGAGTGACAAAATGAGATTAATAAAATTCCTGCTTTTTTTTATCAGCTTGGCTCCGATTATTGTTTTTGCAGCCACTGACATAGAACTTGATAAGGCACCAATTGATACTTCTGATAACGTATCATTACAACGTGGTGCGCAAAGCTTTGTTAATTATTGCCTGACATGCCATGGTGCAAGTTATATGCGTTATAACCGACATCAAGATATCGGATTAAGTAACCAAGATATCAGTGAGCGCCTTATTCATACGGGACAAAAAGTTGGTGATATGATGTTCACTGCAATAAGGAAGAATGAAGCTGAAGAATCGTTTGGGGTCGTTCCGCCAGATTTATCTGTTATCGCACGTTCCCGCGGTGCAGATTGGCTGTATACATATCTCAGATCTTTTTATAGAGATGAATCGTCTTCTAGTGGCTGGAATAATTTAATTTTCGATAGAGTCGCAATGCCGCATGTTTTGTATCAATTGCAAGGTCAACAAGTACTTATTACAAAATCGGCTAATAGTGAGAAAGGCACTCCAGAAATAAAGGAATTGAAGTTGAGTGTTCCTGGGTTACTTTCCAAAGAAGAATATGATAATTTTGTTACAGATCTGGTAAACTATATAGTTTATTTGGGCGAGCCTCATGCGAATTATCGTAAGAAACTTGGAGCTATTGTCCTTATCTTTTTGTTGAGCATGCTTGGATTGACTTATTTACTAAAACGTGAATATTGGAGAGATGTGCACTAATAAATTATTGAATCAAAACACTATGAAGATGTATAAGTCATTATGATGACGCTGTATTCCACTGCAACATGTCCTTTTAGTCACCGATGTCGCATCGTGCTGCACGAAAAGGACATGGATTTTCAGGTCATTGATGTTGATCCTCACAATAAACCGGAAGATCTTGCTGTAATTAGTCCCTATGGTCGTGTACCAATCTTGATCGAACGTGATCTCGTGCTCTATGAATCTAATATCATCAATGAGTACATCGATGATCGTTTTCCTCATCCACAATTAATGCCAGCAGAACCAGTAATGCGTGCTCGTGCACGATTATTATTACATCGATTTGAACAAGAGTTATTTTGCCATATTGAGGCTGTCGAACAGAGTGATCAAAAGATAGCTGACAAAATGCGAGTAGCAATTGCTGATAGTTTGACAATGATTGCGCCAATCTTTGATAAGCAAAAATATATGTTGGGTGATGAATATTCCATGTTAGATGTAGCTATAGCACCTCTATTATGGAGACTGGACCATTATGGAATTAGCTTGCCAAAACAGGCTGCGCCATTACTCAAATATTCTGAGCGATTATTTAGTAGACCATTATTTATTGATGCTCTAACTGCTTCAGAGAAATTAATGCGTAAATGAAGTATTCTACGACTAAGCCTTATCTAATAAGAGCTATTTACGAATGGTGCGTTGATAATGAATTGACTGCTTATATCTCTGTTGTAATTGATCAAAATATATCCTTGCCTAAGGAATATACAAGCGATGGAGAAATCACTTTAAATATTAGTCCTAAAGCTACTCGCGACTTATTACTTGGTAATGATGTTATTCAATTTACAGCGCGCTTTAATGAGATACCTAGAGAGGTCTCAATTCCTATTAGTGCGATTAAGGCAATATTTGCAAAAGAAATTAATCAAGGATTATTCTTTTCTCCTGAAATTGAGCAAGAATTATCTTCCACTTTAAAGGATGAAAATATGAATTTTCAGGAGCCTGGATCTAATATTTGCGCAACGCATAAGCATGGAGGCAATCGAGTTAATTTAAAAATTGTTAAATAAAAAGAGAATAACTTGCAATAGTCTAAGGTTTATAATTGCTAAACTTAGCTAAATATATCTATTTTATATGCCGGCATAGCTCAGATGGTAGAGCAGCTGATTTGTAATCAGAAGGTCCCGAGTTCGATTCTTGGTGTCGGCACCATTAAATCAATAAGCTATATATTCTTACTAGAGTTTAGAGTAAGTCCTTTCCTTCAGGTTAAAAAATTTTTAACCTGAATTTATCAATTGCGCTAATTCTTCTTTTTGCTATATTGTCTTATGTAATTCACGTTTAGAGTCGCTGCTTTTTCTCCATCAGGAGGTTGGTTTTTTTAACAAGTTGATTCCACCACTGCCTGACAGCAACATGTCAAAAAAGGCGGATTAATCCATAGCGGATTTGCCTGATTGTTTTAATATTTTCTTTGCCCAAGGAGCGTGCTGACACAGCGTATCGACTGCCTAGTCGTTTAAGTAACTGAGCGATTACACCAGACCGTAACTTAGCATAATTGTGATAAGCACTCGGCGATGTAAGGTTCTGCGTGTTTGTAGCCACGCTTCTTTCATGCCCCAAGTTTGCTTCGGCTGATTGAACATGGGCTCAGCAACTAATGCTGGCTCCAACTTTCAATCACTTGTTCGGATGTCAATGTAATACCAGTGCTTAATATCAGACTGGCAATTTTCCATTCTTCGTTGCATCTGTCACACTCGCACCAAAAATCTAACTAGTCGCCCCTGAAATACTATAGAAACTAGCATAAATATTGGCATTGAGGGATACTCAAAAGGTATGGAATTTGCCAGAATTAATACTATTGACCCGTAATTTCTGGTGAATTGATGAAGCCAAAGAAGCAAGAACCCACCCCCTGTGATGATCTTTTGAGCTATAGTCAAATCTGGTGTATAGAGAGTTAAGCGGCTGCCTGTTTTTGATCTCCTGATTGTTTAATACCGTTAACAAATTTGACGCCGGTGATGACATCAGCTAACAGCTTATAACCTCGTAATCGAAACCATTTTTCTGTGCTGTTTCCATGAGTTTGAACGCCATGGTCAACGTGGTTGTCCTGCTACCACAATTCCTGGTTTTGTCTGTTCTCAATCTGACAGTAGCAAAGACGGATTCAGCTGGATTGGTTGTTCTAATCAGAGTTTGGTTACCGCTTTCCAGAATCCCAGCGCACCATCACCCACAGCCAATTTAGGTGCATTCTTAAGACCCCGTTGCTTCAAATCGATTAACACTTCCTCCCAGCTTGCCGCCGATTCACGATAGCCATCAGATAATGCCAATAACTCTTTACGTCCTGTTTCGTCAGAGCCAATCATCACCAGAAGGCATAAGCGATCGTCCATGCGCACATTGCTGTAAACACCATCAACCCAGACATAGACATAGCGTTTGTTACTCAGGTTGCGTTGACTCCAATTATAATAATCCTGCTCCCAGCCTTGCTTTAAACGGCTAATCGTAGCCGCCGATAATCCAGGTGCCCCAGGCCCCAACAGATGCTTCAGTGTCTCTGAAAATCCCCCGTTGAAATGCCTCTCAAATAAAGCCAGGGTAAAAATTCTTCAATATTCCTGGTGCGCTTCAAGTAGGGTGGCACCAGGCTGCTGTTAAACTTGATGCCAGATTCAGAGCGATCCCGAACCTTTGGTACTTTGACCTCGATAGCTCCCAGCCCCGTCTGAATCGGACGTTCTGGCAGATAACCATTTCTGACTATTGCCGGTTTTCCCTCATCAGTTTTTAAAGTGCTATATTGCGCAATAAAGGCAGCTACTTCCGCTTCAATGGCTGCAGCCAACATTTTGCGGGCGCCTTTGCGGAGAACTTCCTGTAGCAGATCATTTTGATCTGATTTGTTCAGGTCAAAAAGATTACTATCTATCATAGCGGTGTGTTCCTTCATTGGTGGTTGATCTGCCAAGATCTTTACCAACAGGTTACACCGCTTCCTTCTCCTGTCATACACCAGAAATGATCA
>NZ_JAWJYP010000055.1:0-5852 GCF_033063275.1 Nitrosomonas sp. Is37
TGATTTCTATCGCTTTTCTAGGCATAATGCCTAGTATAAATCAAATAATATATGCTATTAATGCAATTAAACACTAGATTTGGTTATAAATATCGTCAAGATGTGATCCATTGGTAGAAATCGATCTAAAGTAGACAGTGTGATATTAGACCTCATCACAGGGAAGATCGTCAGGATCTACACCGACGTAGTCAGGTTCAGGCAATACTTGTAACTGAACTGCCTTGATATGGATATGACCGTCCAAATACGCCTTAGCAACGCGATGCATGCCATCCATCAACCGGCCCATTAGGGCAAAGGATTATTGGATAGCTAAGATCGGCTGCTTCGATGAGAAGCATATGAGCCAACAAGTCCTTGCAAGTCAGACTTTCCCCATCAAACCAGTACGACTCATTCAGTTCTTCGATTTCAGAAATTGGTATCTCGAACTGATCGTTATCTTTTGTAAGATCAATAAGTCTGTGCACATCCCAAGCCAGGAGACCGAACTCACTTTTCCTGAAATGGTACTGCTTTCTCATTGCTGGAACCTAACGTTGGAAGTAAGGAGTCGACTGGAAGCAGACGAAGCCTTGCCGGAGGACGTTCGTTTGATGAAGGGGTTAGGCCGTACTATCGCGCCTCCTTGCGTCGCGCCATGAACTCAATGAGATCCTTTACCGCTGCGTCGGCTGCTTCGTCGGTCTCAAGATCTTTCGCGCGTATGCGACGTACTTCCACGCTTTCGTAAGTGAGTGGGACGAGGCGCTTATCTGCCTCTGCGGGTAGTTCACGGTGAAATGTGTCTCCGTCTACTTCGACGATAAAGGTTAGTCCTTTGTAGACTACGACGAAATCCGGCTCGAGTCGATTATACGCCTTGCCAACACGAACGAAGACGGGAAGCGGTGCGACAACAAGCTTGGCGCGTATGAGCGCCGTGAACAGAGAAATCTCCGCCTCGGACCGGAAGAGAAGCCCCTGGTACTGTTTGGAGGCAATGTTGTCACTTCGCACACGGCCCTGATTCGTAACGCCCTCGCCTTTGACAAATCGCATAGCTTCTTCGCGCCAGCCATCAGCAGCTTCGGTGACTTGCGGCGTTATAACAACCGACTCAAGCGCGTCAGCGGGAGTAGTCAAGAAGAATGGGCCAACAACCTCCGCGATGGACGTTTCGGTGACTTTGCGATCGTCTTCAGAGATCGCGTAGTACAGGTGAACAGGTAGCGTGACAAACAAACGCCAACTGTTAATCCCAAAGTCACTATCCCACAGTGCCATGTGACACTGACCTGCGACGAGGACAGTAATTCCACGAGCGTCACCACGCACCTTAAGCGCTTCGACCGCCGACGCAATCAAGTTCTCAGTTGAGAACGGTTGACCATTTCTTCCCATAGTCACACAGTATAAATTTTCGTGCGATTTAACGCCAACTATAACCGGACCCAAAAAGTAGAGCGACGAAGGAGCGGCGCTTTTTGGGTCCAAGCTTATGGCCTTATTAGAGCTATTTTGCATTATTCGACGCCTTCATAGAATGCGACTCTAAATCACAAATAATTTCATATACTACTTTCAGACTAATAATAATCTTGCTACCTATATGTCCTTCAGATTTGAAATCCAACCCTTTGTATCTGTGATCTATTGATCTATTGATCTATTGATCTATATGAATAGTATGCACCGTTATAATGAGATGTCGCATTTCTTAGGTAGTAGAATAATTCTAGGTCTTTCTTTTCTCGCCTTGTGAACTGAAATTTTCCACTTTCGAAATTTACAGACATTTGCTGCATTTCTTCCGAATAGTTGCCATATGTTAGGGTTTTGATGATTTGTTCGAAGACATTCCATGAACTGCTTAAGGCTGATGAAACAATATCCTCAAGGTAGTTTAGAATAAGCTCTTCGCTGCCAAGTTTTAGGGCTGTGAAAAATAACGGCTCATCAAATTGCTCTTCAAGTTCTGGAATTGCATCTGTAAATTTAGTCGGCAATTCCAAATAACGTTTCTGATCATTTTCTTTAGTCACAGACACCAAGAAGAGCAACTTAAGAAGAAACACACTTTTTATTGTTTCAAAATAGCCTAGCAGATCTGCTTCATCTGTATTCTTGATGCTTTCCATTGTGTCTCTCTTACTCTAACAAGTAATTATATGGTTTCTATATATCTTCCATATTTTGGCATTAGCAGCAATGAAATTGTTATACAAATATGCCCCACGACTTAATCCCCTTATTGCTTCCCGTTTGACTGACTTGTCAATGAAGTGCTAATCTGATTTCAGTTAATACTCTGTTTTAAGGAGGAAATAATACCTCCTTAACCCCTCCCCATACTGTCAGTACCATGGCGGCATGAATCGAAAACAACCCCAACAAGTTAATCTTTCTTTCGTCTGGCCGCGTGCGCTATTTCTGTAACGCCTGGCCGAGAAATCCAGCTATTCCCTGCGGATGAATTCCGCTCGACCGACGGTCGTCCTTTCGATGCACCGTACTGGTTTATCGATGCTACGCTGGCAGGCGGACCTGATTGCCGAGTTTGAAAGTCGTGTAAACCGAACGGTAGTGGATTACGAGCACCAAACGCTGCTTGCTGCACATAACGGCCAGCCCGCACCGGCTGCAGGCTGGTTTGGTAAACTGGAATGGAGGGAGTCTGGTTTATTCGCTGTCGATGTTGAATGGACCGATCGCGCCAGCCAGATGATCGAAGCTGGCGAATACCGCTACATTTCCCCTGTTTTACTTACGACAAAAAGAACGGGGCAATCAAACGACTTCTGAATGCAGCACTGACAAACAATCCCGCGCTGGATGCATGGGCGCCGTCGCAGCATCTCAATTTTTATCCATTAAAGGAGAAGACATGCAACTAGAACAGCTACTGGCTGCACTACGCAAACTCACAGGCCAGAATGAAAGCGCAGATGCTGAATCTGTGCTGGCCAGCCTGACTGCTCTGCTCGGCTCAAAAGATGATGCCATCGCCTCCCTCAAAACTGCTGCCGATCACCCCGATCCGGCCAAGTTCGTACCGATTGATGTGATGAAGTCATTGCAAAACGAAGTCTCAGTCCTCAAAGCAGAAAAGATCGAGCGCGAGGTGGATGACGTGGTGAGGGTGGCGCTGTCGGAAGGCAATCTGCTGCCAGCACAGGAAGACTGGGCGCGTAAATTGGGTAAAGAGAATCTGGAATCACTCAAGCAATACCTGGCATCTGCTTAGTCGATTGCGGCTTTGACCGGCACCTAAACTAGCGGCAAGCTACCAGAAGGCAGTGGCAATGAAGAAGCACTGACGGATGAACAATTATGAACAATTCACCCTTTGCAAGGTGATGAACATCACACCGGAAGATTTCAAGAAAAATATGCAGGTGTCGTAGGGGCGAATCTCGTATTCGTCCCATGGGCAATAACAAGGATCGCCCCTACAGGACAATCGAATTAATCAACAGGAGAAAACATGACTCTCTCAGCAGATCGTAATACCCCGATGAAGGACGGCGAACTGATCAATGTACCCGTCGTAGCTAACGTCAAGATTTATGCAGGCAGCCTGGTAGCAGCCAATGCTTCCGGTTATACCACACCAGGCGCTGTTGCGTAAACCTGCGATCATTGCTGGAGCTGTGTTCATTGGTCTTATTACCTACCTGATGCTGCACGTTTAAGGAGACCGTCATGAAGTGAATTACCTACGAATGCCCAAAAAATCAACCGAATTGCATGTCCATGGTTTATTGCAAAATTCATCAATCTGCAAACAGAGTTTCTTTATATCCTCGCGGCTGAAGTACTATGCTTGACGGAGGAAACCAGCGTGATATCTTCTTATGATATTGTCAGCCAGGTTCGCCTTATCCTGCTTGAGGTCGCCGAGCCAGCTTTAGCCCCACAAGACTGAATAGCCCTGCAATCGTCAGGTAAAGACCGACGAGTGACGTGCCACCTATTTCGCTGAGTGCCTGCGCGGCAATCGGAGCAACTGCTCCGCCCAGAATGCCGCCTGCGTTAAAAGCCACTGACGTACCGGTATAACGCACCCGCGGTGGGAACAGCGACGGCAACCACGCGCCAAGTGGGCCATAGACAAAGCCCATCACGAACAGGGCGAGTGACAGCACTGCCCATACTAGCCATAGCGACCCCGAACCCAAAAGCGATCCAAACATCAACCCCAAGCCGATTGTCGCTGCACATCCCCATGTCAGCACTCGCACAGCACTGGTCGCATCGGCACGCACACCCGCGACGATAATGCCGAGCACAAGGAACAGAATTGCAGCAAGCTGGACAGCCAGGAAAACCTCGCGATCATATCCCAAGGCGGTCGTGCCATGGGCGAGCGCAAAAGCGGTCGAAAGGTAAAAAATCGCGAAACAGGCTACCACCGCAAAAGTCCCGGCAAAGGTAGCTAGCGCATGATTACGGATCAGTTCACCGATAGGAACCGGAGCCGGAGGTTCATGTGCCAGAGCTTGAGCAAATTCAGGCGTTTCGTTGATCTTCAGGCGTACCCACAGACCTAGCCCGACTAGAATGGCACTGGCCAGAAACGGGATACGCCAACCCCACGCCGCAAATTCCGCTTCGC
The DNA here is from genome assembly GCF_033063275.1 of Nitrosomonas sp. Is37. Taxonomy (NCBI): domain Bacteria; kingdom Pseudomonadati; phylum Pseudomonadota; class Betaproteobacteria; order Nitrosomonadales; family Nitrosomonadaceae; genus Nitrosomonas; species Nitrosomonas sp. Is37. Next base: position 4,601 of record NZ_JAWJYP010000055.1, read on the forward strand.
TCAATCCCATGCCGATCAACAGGAATAGTCCATTGGCGGCAAGGAACCCGACCGGCGCACCCAGTTGTGGGGCCATACCGAACCGTGCCCGCCACCCCTGAGGGGCATTTTCAACCGCTAGTAGCGCTGCGCCGCCCCATTCCCCGCCAAGGCCTAGCCCTTGACCAAAGCGTAGAATGCACAACAATAGTGGCGCAACCCAGCCAACCATCGCATAGGTCGGCAGGAACGCAATCAGCACGGTCGACACCCCCATCAGCATTAGCGATGCGACCAGTGTTGATTTCCGCCCGATCCGATCACCGAAATGGCCGAACAATACCGCACCAAACGGACGTGCGATAAACGCGAGACCAAAGCTCAGGAATGACAGCATCAATTGTGCAGCTGGCGAACTGGCTGGAAAGAACAATGGACCGAACACCAACGCCGCCGCCGTCGCGTAAATGTAAAAATCGTAATATTCGACAGCCGTTCCGACCAGACTCGCGACAAGTACACGGCGATGCTGATGATAAGGACTAGTCATTATCAGTTTTCCTTCGAATCTTTCGGGTTATTGTGTATAAGAAAGATTAATAATCTTTTCTTTCATGGAGGGCGAAGATAATGAAGATGTGATAATTTGTCAAACACACTGACAAACGATCAGAAATTGACAAAATTGCGTCTGATCGAAAATGAAAAACCTTGATTCCTGATATTTTTTGCTTTTCAGGCGAAAGACACCAGAGGGAAAAGCGACCGAGAAGATTAAATAGGAGCATATTAGTAACGTTACAGCGAAAATTAGCTTAAGGAGAAAGATTTCCACAGATTCCGTGGACAATCATGGCATGATGGCGGGATTGGTCAGACTGTGAGTGGCTAAACCTGATTTGGGCTCAGTATATAAAACACGTTGTCGTGATGAGGTGCCGCTCAGCGAATTCCATCAAGGATAAAGGCAATAGCCTTACAAAAAGTCCGGATGTATAGCAGCAATCTTTACTTTCTCAAAATCATTGACCGAAGGCTTGGCAAAAAGTGGGTGTCCATGTAAGGAATCCAGAGTTTCATAAAATATAGACATGAAATGGAAGACAAAAATAAAGCAATTACCCCGAACAGGATATAGCCAGGAATTTCGTGAGCAATCGATCAATTTTTTTAGAAACTGTTTAAAGACTCCTGCTCTAGGGTCTGTTGACGTTTTGAGATAAGTATTTCATAAATAGAAGCAAACTCGTAATATTGAGAGGTTCTCACACCA
>NZ_JAWJYP010000056.1:0-5263 GCF_033063275.1 Nitrosomonas sp. Is37
CAATATTAATCGGCTATTGATTGGCAATATGCCTAACCTACAACTTAGTAGTTGAGAAAAAGGGTTTTTCAGGGACGACTAACTAGTCATCCAGAAAACGTGCCTTAACACCTGTTGACCACGCAAGCACATTCGTTGCTCTTTGCCGTAGAGTTTTAGCGTTACGATAGTACGATGCAACTTATCAATACGTACCGGTGTGTATTTTTCTCCATACTCCTTTTCCCTCCCTAATTCACCCTATCTCTGAAGCGGCAGTACATCGTAGAGGAGGTGGTTGCACTTCTGTCATCAAGGTCAATAAATTCTTAATTTATCGAATATCGCTAACTTGGCCACCGCTTAGGATAAAATTTAGAAGGTCGCCTAGTTCATCTATAATAGCATGAATTTATTGACAAAACTTCTTATTGAGTATATCGAGGTTTCTGCTTTTGCCGAACTCCCTGCCGCTCTCCGGCAGCAGAGGAATGTGCGTGAGTAATCGTACTATTAATCAGAACCTGTTGCATGTTCAGATAATGACTACAACCAATGAACAGAAACTTCCAGATCTCATGTTCTATTTACCCGATGACTGTGGTAACAATCACCTCTGTATATTACTCCGTAAATCCACATTGCTGCTTTTAAAAGATGCCGATATGTTTCAATGGTCTCAATACTCCGGCATAAACTCGCTCTTGAAGCCGTAATAGTTGGTATAAATTTCCTCATTGTTCATCGGTCAATTCTTGCTCTACTCTTCATTCTTGCTCAAAATGGACCTAGATTTTGTTGATAATTACGAAAAGTCAACAGAATCCAAAATGTGATCGATCATCTCAAACCATGCATCAGTTTTTAATTTGTATACGATATTAATTTATATCCGGTAGTAATGCTAACGGAATATTTGGATTAAATTTCTAGAATAATGGAAGAAATCATCTTCTATTTGCCTTATTGAAAATTGAATGAGTCACTAATAATACTCATCACTCACTAGGAAATGTAATGGCAGAAAAAAATTATTTAAAGTGTGATGAGTAAACTCTGCTAAATCGTTTATAAAAAACAAACTACTAATATCTGCTGGTGAGTCATGAATAGTTATCTTATGTCATCGTTTTGCTCTGTTTGGTTTAAATATTTTGTGAAGATAGATGAAATTGTGAATTTGAGAATAGCGTTAGGTGTTATTACTCATTATTAATTAGTTTTGCATTATAAAATGTTTAAACAAAAGATATGGAAGACTTGCACATTGCCAATCCTAAATATTCGCTGTCTAGAAATATTAATTTTTCTACTAAAAATGAAGCAATTTTTTTTACAGGATCTTGGAATTACATTGATAAAGTTAAATACGATTCCCTGTTATTAATCAATAAGGCAAATTTTGAATTCTAATAAATACGATGAAAGTGTTGAAGATTTCAAGCTTCACTTTATACCAATAGGTAATCTAAATAAGGTGAATTTTTCAGTTTTACACTCTATGTATACTACATCTGGAATCATAGACAAAGAACAATTCCTAGTTGAGTTTACGCCACTAGTAAAACGTATTGCGCGCCATATGATGGTTAAGCTGCCTCCCAGCGTAGAAGTAGATGATCTAATTCAGGCTGGTATGATTGGCTTGCTAGATGCAATAAATCGTTATGAAGGATCGTATGGACGTCAATTTGAAAGTTATGCAGCGCAGCGTATCCGTGGATCAATTTTAGACGAATTGCGTGAGTCTGACTGGTTACCTCGTAGTCTTCGTAAGAAGATGCGCCAGATTGAAGTAACTATGAGAGCGCTGGAGCAGCGTTTGGGTTGTCCTCCAAGTGAGCAGGAGTTAGCAACTGAATTAAATATGACTCTTGATGAGTATCACGAAGCTTTGCAGGAAGTGTGTGGTGGCCAATTGATTTATTATGAAGATTTTCAGGAGGAAGATGAAGGTCATTTCCTAGATCGATTATGTTCTGACTTTGATAATGAGCCACTGGAAATCTTGTTGGATAAAAAATTGCGGCAGTCACTGGTTACAGCAATTGAAAATTTGCCGCCAAAGGAAAAAATGGTAATGGGCATGCATTATGAGCAGGAGATGAATTTGCGGGAAATAGGGGAGGTGCTTGGGGTTAGTGAATCACGAGTATGCCAAATACATACTCAAGCGATAGCGCGTCTTCGCCTACAACTGAGAAGCTTGTGAATCTATTAAGTTGATCAGGGCAGCTTTGAAGTTCTTGAGCAACATATGCAACATATTCGCGCGTGACAGAAGCAACCTTGGTTGATTTGGAGAAATAACCTGATTTTTGATTAAATACCGATATGGTTTTTTTGCTCATCGTGCGATTGGTGGTAGTTAGAGATAACCTCCTATTCAGCTAATCAACATCATTCCTATAGGTTAGTGTTGGTAAGACTTACGATGATCTATCCCCTACGAACATTCTATTTTGCTATTCGCTGCATTCTGGGTTTGATGTGAGGAGTACTAATCCAAGAGCCCTCACGCCAGAAAAGAAGCAACACATTGTGTCTAATTTCATTTCTATTTAATAAATTGCACCCACCATTTCACTTATAAAAAAGAAATAAAATTATTACTAAAATTTTGGGCGATCTCCTGGATTTTATCCTAAACACTAAGTCTGCGATATTCGGTAAGCAAAGAATTTATTGGCCTTCACGATAAAAGTGCAGCCGCTTTGCTAGGTGATAAAGGTTATGATAGCGATGCTTTTGTTCAAAAGCTCACTGAAAAAGATATTAAACTTGTTACTCCTTTGGGGTAATCGAGTTATTCCAAAAAATTGTGATTGGTTTGTATATAAAGAACCATTGAGTATTTCTTCAATAAAATTAAACATTACAGAAGAATATTTTTTGGTATGAAAACTAATCTGAAATACTAAAATCATAGGAATTTATACGGTTTGCATCAACATTGATCTGGCTTCGTTAAAATGTTAACAGAACATATACTTTGATCTACAATTCCAACTCTTCTGCCTGTCGACTCGGTTTTTTGAGATGATCATTAACTTGTTCTAGTAAATGCGCATTGCTCCTGGCAAACTGTTTACCGCATTTTCCAGAATACCACATCTGTTAAATAGTTGAATAGAAGCCATGTAGGATAACAATAACGAACACAGAAAACAGGCCATGTATCTGATTTCCTTGTGTGGTTATGGCTTTGGCGAAGCTCTGTTCGACGCGATGTGCCGACAGGATCGCTTGTTGCTTAACATTTTTGATTGGTGCAAAATGCATAATCATGCTTGCTAGTTTCTTCACGTAAGATTTGACAAATTGGGTGATACCAGCTTGTTGACAAGGTATCCAAATTCACTAGCTTATGCCCAGTTTTGTTAGTTACTGCATGCTTCTATGCCTATCGTTATAATCTTCATGCTAATTCCTGTCTCTGGTTTGGCTGTTTAGTCATTGCTTTAGCACTATGATGCTGTTTAGGGTAAAGAGGAGCTCATTCCCTCACAACAATATTAAAATTAAAACTACCTGACAAATAAAAAACGCTGTTATATACTGATATATTATGAAGCACTCGTTTCTGTTAGAAATAGCAATATCGTTTCCGAGTGTAATAAATTCATTGCTACAGTTAGATTCTAAAAAAAAACGATTTGCTATCATTAAATTCAATAAAAGGAGTCAAAAATGAATAAATTTATTATTTCTGCTTTCATTTCTGTGTTGATATTGGGCTCTACTTCTGTCTTTGCTAGTGGAAATAAGGAATCCGCATTAACACCTATTAGAGCGCAAGATCTATTGAACTTGATGTCTTGCAAAGACAAAAAAGCGAATGAGCAAGTTAAAGATCGTGTAAATGGAACTAAAGTTACATGTGGTGAGGTAACGAAAAAAACTGCAAGTGCGGTAAGTGCGAATTCTAAGGCATCTTCTTCAGGTGGCGGATACTAAGCATTTGGTCTGCATTTAATCTTTTTATTGCATTAAGATGATCAATAATTTATAGACTAAATGCATTTATATGGAAGATTTAAAATATAAATAGCTCCCTTTTAGTGTGAATATAATTTGTCTAGCTATTTCATGGCTAACATGAAGACTATATTTTCCCTAAAATAAAGGATAGAGGTAAAGATTAATAATAAGCTATTAGTTTTTTAAGTGACAAAATAATTCAAATAGAAGGATATGGGCCTATATTATTAAAGATGTAGCCCATATTCCTTATTTTCTTGTAAGTTCATTTGCTATTTAGGTGCGACTAATTGATAATCGTGCGCATCTATAATATAACTTGATTGAGGCTAGTGGACTATTCCCGAGACATTGTTTTTATATTTTTATATATGAATTTCAAATATTTGGACGAATAGAGAGATCTTGAAGATGTGCTGTAGCACTTAATTGATCGCCAGAAAATCAAGTAACTTTGTCAAATCTATACATAGATGCGGAATCGAAAGGTAAAGTTTTAGAAGGGTATACTGTATCTGTTAAGTGCCTGATAAAGCGGAAGTCAAATCTTTCAAGATTGAGTCAAAACCTGGAGTGCCCTCTATCCTCATAAGTTATCATACTCTTCTGAAGCTAAGCTTATACTACTCGAACGCATTAGTTTCGGGCAGCACCATGGTATCTGGAAGTGTCTCTGGAATCGCAAATGTTTATTCCTGCTATGTACGATAAGCTCCTGCTTTCCTTGTTTCTAGTATCGGGCGCACACTCAGTGATAAGGAAATTGTCGGTACGTTTTTATAAAAAAATATTCATGCTCTCGTATCGGTAAGGTGTTTATCCAGAGCAATCAATAAAATACAAATCAAAAACAAAGCCTGGCGTGTTTATTAACCCCTGTAACATATAGCGCCATCAGCAAAACTACAGATACTTTTTTCATAAAAAATCAGCGCTTTTGACTTTTTCATTTTCAATATTTACGACAATTATGAACAGTAACCATAAAGCTGTTTAATAACCCTTTGAATGAAATGACTCCTTTCGTACAAAATATTCTCTAATTGCTTTAAGCTTAAAAGAATAATTGACACTGATTTCCCTATTGAGAAGGTTTTTTAGTTGTAAGAATATTTGTCAGGGCAATCTTGTTTTAATTATTGAGTCCTAAATGTCAAGGCTAAAATTAAAACATGACATCTTTCTTGGGTTATTTTTCATTCGCCCAAACTATTGAAGCAGTAATAGATTTTATTTTTTGCTGAAATCCCCTGCTATAAATATGGAAAAACTGCTTGACTAAAATGATGAAGGTGACTAGCCT
>NZ_JAWJYP010000057.1:0-5200 GCF_033063275.1 Nitrosomonas sp. Is37
TATATCGTGCCTACGATGTGCTTGTGTCATATGAGATCCTCCTTCCTTACAAGAATCTCATATTTTTTATCTCGTGACTACAGTATCTAAATGTTCCCCATTTTATTTACTTTAGTAAATAAGGGGTTTTTTCCCCATATATTGCCTAAACTTCCGAAATAATGAGCAACGATTGATAAATTTTTGCTTAGGAGAAACTTCTTGGTGACTCTTCTTCGACGACTGGCGCTCAGTGAAACGTCATTCCTAATGGCGATGTGATTTTTTTCGTTAAGTCATAAAGGCTGGAAAAAAAAATAATATTGCATCGAGCCAAATGAAGAGCTACCCAATGCAGTGGTAACCGCCAGTACTTTCTTGTTCCAGGTAACAGGCCATGCAAGTTTATACCGAACGAACTTCCTGACCGTGTCAATTCTGTTTATGACGGCATTGTTGTTTACCACCATTGCTTGCGCGAGCTAGGTCAGCGTGCCACTAAAATTGGATTATCACTTTCTCCGCCGCATCCTCATAGAACAGGTCTATACTGATCAAAATGACACGGCGCGAGTATTTGAGGAACAAAAGGATTGCAGTATCCTTGTTCTTTCTAATCCGCAAATCGGTCCAGACGCGAACCGAATCCGGATCATTTCAGCGGTTGAGGCTAGATTTGGCAGCAGAGTAGCCGATCAATGCTGGCACATTCCCAAGTGGGCGGGGTTTATCGAAGTCTTCTTTGCACCCGCTATCGTTCCGGAGAAACCCACGATTGAATTCAAGGAGATTGATTCGAATCTACTCAATCGGGAAGGAGATAAACCTCTGGTGATTGGAATGCTATGGGATTGGATCACACAGCACGTCCATTCCAGATTGACGGCATTCAAGGTGGATCTAGCTATCCCGTTGCAGGAAATCCAGGCGCTCGTTCCCATGATGCTCGCTACCAACGGTTCCGATGCTGCGCAACGCACGCTGGAATCGGCCAGATTCTCTGGCTTGGAAGTCGCTGAAGCTGGAATCATATTGAACTTGCAGCTCAATCTCCCAGAGATGATCGAGCAGCCCGTGATCCTCCCCCCAGAGCCAGCTCTAACTTCAGAGGAAGCGCTACGCTGGGAAGCTGCCTGGCAACGTTGGGACGCATTTTTCACCTTTGTGATCAAGCAAATGGCGAAAGACACCGAGCAGGCTGATCTGCGTCAGGCACTATTTGAAGTTTTGCTTGACGGTCGCTACGATCTTACTGAAGCCTTAATCAATTGGAAAGAGGGGACACCGGATCCAGTGCGCGGCTTATTCCTGAAAAGCTGGGAAAGGCTGGCGCCTATTCTGCAACAAATGGAAATCACTTTGCCAAGCACGGCAGCGATCCGCTATTTGAGTGTTATCACAGCGGCAGATGCTTTAAAGGCATTGGATCAGGTGAGTGAAAAGGTTGGCTATGAGATCTCTGCCGATGGCTTGCGCCGGTTGGCGCGCATGCTCGCACCGGAGTTGGAGGAAGATCCTCTTGTTTACAGTCTGGAGGTGGATCCGGAGCTACGCCGTCTGTTCGGTTTCGGATCACCCATGCCCATGACGGAGCAAGCTCCCGACATCGATAGCGGCAGCTAGTTTTTCTTCGCTCCAGCGTGGGCGGCTGCTGCGCCAGACCGCGCTTTGGTCAAGAAACTTAACCGATGGGTGCCAGATGCCGCTGAAGTCGAAACCTACTTGCCGCTGGTGGAGGATCTGCTTGATCACACCGCGGAGGCGACGATCACGAGCAAAGGTTTGCAGGGCGAATATCATGATTTTTTTTCGCCGTCTGTCTCTCGCCACCGCATGGCAGGAGAGTTGTTGGCGGCAGTTCATCAAAAAAAGTGGCCGACTTGAACCGCTCATGTCACATGCAGGCGCCATCGGTATCATGCAAGTGAACCCGAACGTATGGCGTGGTTTTTATGAAATTCCGGCGCTACGTAACGATATCAGTTACAATGCTTCGGCGGGAAACGAGATCCTGCACCATTATCTTACAGACTATGTTCTTATCAAGAATGAACACAAAGAAACCAACAGTTTCGATCATTTGGCCCGCCTGACTTATGTAGCTTATAATGGTTGTCCAGCTCATTTCGAACGATACCGAAAAAAGTCTGCGTCAAAGGGTATTTATCAGATTGCTTCAGCCTTCTGGCAAAAAGTACCAAGCTTTAAAAACAAGCGGTCCACTGGCGGTAGCTGGTTACTATGAGCAGTCCTGAGTCGATAATTGTAGTTTGGTAACAGGTTTTATGGAAACACCTGCCAGCTTATTGATCTGATTGAGACTAAATCCAGCGAATATTCTTGGTTGGATTGACCAAAATTACCCTGAATTCCTGTTTACTTTGAATCACGCTTTGTTCCAATTGTAATCAATGGGAATTAGATATAAAGCTTCTGACCGATTGTTTCAGTTACTTACATGCAAGATGGGTAACTCAATTCGGATATTTGGCTAATTCAATGTATCAAGGATACCAGATTTTGCCGCCGCTGGCTGATTATGTGCACTGATGATGGTTCAGCTATCAACCAGTGGCAGTTTTTATTTTACTTTTATTAAGTGTAACAAGAGAAAATCAGCTAAATCTATCTTGATAGTTTGAAGAAGCATATGGATTTTCCATTGATCTACTGATGGCCTGCACCTTGTTTTCCTTATTCTCATTAAACAAAATTTTGTTATGGTTGTGGCTATCCTCAGTCAAACGCATGAATAATCCAAGAGCAGCCAGTAGTATTGCGGCACTGATAATGATGATTACCGGATAGTAGAGATTGCCTGCAAGTCCAAGTTGACTGTACTTGATAACTAACAATAATCCTTCGAGAACAAGCGCGACGCACACGATACTGACAAAACGCGGTACTGTACGCCTGAGCACGATTATGATGTGTTGTTCACCTTCTTTACACGCGTATTCCCTGTTAACCACCAAACCAAGCTCAAAGATTGCCAATGCGATAATAGCCATATTGATGGATTTAATAACTGCCTCTACAAGCCCAATGCTGCCTATGAATCCTTGGAACAGGGCTTCTAAGGTTAGAAAAGTGAGTATTAATGCCACTAAGAAAAAGATGACAGAGAAAATAGTGGCCATGAATTGCCTGAAAACAGTGATATTGAGTGGTATTTTGAGTGGTATTGACTGTCTAAAGGCAGTGAAATTGGGTGACATAAACATTTATTCCTCCTTGCGCTCACATCAATACATTAAATATGCAGTTTTTTTGTGAGCAGCATGACATTGATTTGATCAGATAAGGTTTGAACTGTTAGATTTAGAGTAATAAACCTAGAGGGGTATTGAGTAAAGTTATAGAGGTTAGTGGCCGTAAACTTCACTTGACCGAATCAATACGATAAAAAAATAATCAACAAAAATTGATTATGGATTAGCTCCTGAATTAAAGAGCACTGGATTAGATTAATACAGCTTTATTACGTAAATATGTTAAGAGATAACAAATAGGCAAACAATAATGCAAATGCATACATTTTTTATCTTAGCTTGCTATAAAAGTTAAATGGGCAGCAGTGGCGGAAACACCTAATCAACCCATCACCGAGAGATATCTTGCAGCATTGTTATACTTTATACTTGTAAAAATGAATTATTTATCACTATGCTAGAAATCCCAATTTGCAATTTGGATAAGTAAGTTTTGATCAAATCTCCCCTAAATATTAACTCACAAAGAATCTAAATAATGCCATTCAGCTTGGATAGTTTTTATGAAACTAACCGTCGCATATTGATCTGGCTCATCCTGGTCGGTTTGCTTTGGTTATTGCGTGACTTTTTTGGACTGATTTTTATCACATTTGTTCTTGCATTTATTGCTATACCTCTGATCCGCCTTAGTCAGAACAAATTAAAACTGCCTTACCGCCTCTCTCTGACGTTGGTATATATCTTTTTTCTAGTAGGACTGGGAAGCTTTTTTCACTATGTCACGCCCAGTGTGATCGGTGAGGCCAGTCGTTTTATGAATAACCTCAGTGAAGTGCAGTCGAGGCTGTTAGAGCTAAAACAAGACATCGGTAGTAAATACCCGGGTGTAGAGCGCTCTTTGCACGGTTATATCCGTAGCATATTGGATGAGGAAACCCAAAAAGTTATTGATAGAGAACTTAATTTGTTCAAGCAAACAATCAACCTTCCTGAAGTCGATCAGTCGGAAGATGAGAAAGATGAGAAAAATAGCAGTATTACGGAAGCTACCCAGGAAAAGCTGAAAAAATATTACGATAAGGAAGCCGAGCTGCTAATTGATTCCTTGATGACTAAACAGATGAATAAAGTCCGGGAGCAGTTGCCTAAACTTATCAACCATCTCTATCAAGCCACTGGTACTATGCTGCTTGCCCTGTTATTCAGTTTCCTGATCCTGTTTGATAGCGTCCGCTTGGGTGATCTGATGAAAAGCCTGCATGATTCACGGTTGCGGGATTTTTATCAGGAAACTGCACAACCGGTAGTTCGCTTTGCATATGTCGTTGGCCGAGCTATCCAGGCACAGGCAATGATCGCGTGTGTGAACACCTTTTTGACTCTGATAGGGCTGATATTTCTGGGTATTCCGTCAGTTGCACTTTTATCGTTGATTGTATTCGTGTGCAGTTTTATTCCGGTATTGGGCGTGTTCATCTCTACTACACCGATGGTGCTGATTGCATTGAATACCGGCGGATTGACTTTGGCCATAGCAATAGTGGTGATGATCACCGTCATACATATTATCGAGGCTTACGGGCTCAATCCTTTGATCTATGGTAAACACTTCAAACTCAATCCGGTGCTGGTGCTAATTATCCTGCTGGTTGCTTACCACAGCTTTGGACTGTGGGGGATGATACTGGGTGTTCCGGTCACTTATTACTTTATTCATGATGTATTTGGTGTGCCGTTGTGGGATGAACGGCGGTTGGAGCCACTAAATACAGCTTTAGAAGCAAGCGCAAGCGAATGAATTTATTATAAATTATATGCATATTAACTGATAGTCTTCTTTGTGCGGCTTCTGTGCAGAGAGTTTCAGTGTAAGGCGCTCTTTGTGAGAAAGTTTAGTAATGACTATAAGCAAATTTAATTTTTGGTTACTAGGGTCTGTTGACGTTTTGAGATAAGTTATTTCATAAATAGAAAGCAAACTCGTAATATTGAGGTTCTCACACCAC
>NZ_JAWJYP010000058.1:0-5190 GCF_033063275.1 Nitrosomonas sp. Is37
AAAGAAATTACGAAAGTATGATTGCCATGGCATGTGGATATCTGTGGCTACCTATGTGAAATGTCAACAGACCCTAGTTAATCATCCCTGAAAAAATTTTTTTCAGGGATGATTTTTTATTGGAGCCAAAATGACATTTCCAAATATGCAACATTGGCTAAGCAGGGATGAGATCGCACAGTTCAAGCCATTCATCGGGCTTATTTTCACCAGACAGTAGGTTAAAAGCCGATATTGCTATTGTGCTTGCGATTCGACTGCAGAGTTAGCTCGCACAATCTGAGAGAGGATTCTTATGCTGACGCGCCAGTCACTTGAAAAATACCAGGTTATTATTTACCTGGCAGCCATTGGCTGTGGCCTAGTCGTGGGCAGATTGTCTCCGGATAATATCTCATTTCTGGAAGTGCTACTCTGGCCGCTTCTGGGTGTGCTGCTATACACCACCTTCATTCAGGTGCCGCTGGTACATTTGCGCGAAGCATTTATCGATTCACGCTTTGTTGCGGTCGCAGTGATAGGCAATTTCATACTGCTACCTGTGGTCGTATCGGGTTTGTTGATGCTGGTAACCGAGGAACCGGCAATCCGTCTGGGTGTGTTGTTGGTATTGCTGATGCCATGCACCGATTGGTTTATCACCTTTACCCATCTCGGTGGGGGTGACACTAAGCTGGCCATTGCTTTTTCGCCAATTAGTCTGCTGCTGCAGATTATTCTGCTGCCGGTTTATCTGTGGGTATTTCTGGGTGAAAATTTTGTCATTACCTTGGCGCAAAATCAAATGCTCACCGCATTTGCTGGCTTGATTCTGTTACCTTTATTTGGGGCTTATCTGACAGAAAAATGGGCAGAAAGAAATAAGGGCCGACGTTATCTATTGGATCAGTTAGCCTGGTTGCCAGTGCCACTGCTTGCGCTGGTCGTTTTTTTCATCGCGGCAACGCAGGTTGGTCTCATCATAGGCTCAACCTATTTTCTGGGCCAGTTGCTGTTGGTGTTCATTGTTTTTCTCATTATGGCAGGATTGATTGCCTATCTACTTGCACGTCAATTTGCACTTTCGCCTGAGCAGGGTAGGGTTTTGGCATTCAGTTTCGGCACACGCAACTCATTTGTTATGTTGCCACTTGCGCTTGCGCTGCCGTCCTCATTCGAATTAGCTGTCGTGGTTATTGTTTTTCAATCGCTGGTCGAACTGCTTGGGATGGCGTTTTATCTTTGGTGGGTGCCAAAACAGCTTTTCCCTATACCTACTTGAGTATTGTAATTCTTGTATGATGTGCTAAGAGGCTAACAAAAACGACGAGTAAAGCTGTGAGCGAGACTGCTCAGTATTTTGAAGGTGCGAAAGTGTCGAATGCGGATGCTCACCAAACTACAATCCACACAATACCTTGATATGGGCAGTGGCACTTCTACCGAGCGCATGGAGTGCATAACCGCCTTCCAGGGCAGAGACAATGTGCTTCTGGGCGTATTTGTCGGCGATCGCTTTAATCTGCTCGGTTACCCAGATGTAATCCAATTCGATCAGATTCAGATGGGCCATGTCATCTTCCCGATGCGCATCAAACCCAGCGGAAATGAAGATCATTTCTGGTTGGAAGCTTTCGAGTGCTGGTAACCAGTGCTGGGTGACAGCAGAACGAAAAGCCAGACTATCTGTGCCTGCAGCAAGCGGCACGTTGATGATGTGATCGCTGCTGCTATCCGCGCCACAAAATGGATAAAAGGGATGCTCAAAAGTAGAGCAGAGCATGACGCGAGGGTCATGTTTGAAAATATCTTCGGTACCATTGCCGTGATGGACATCGAAATCTGCAATCGCGACCCGCTTTAGATCATACTGCGCCATGGCGTGCGCAACGCCGACAGCGATATTATTAAAAAAGCAGAAACCCATTGCCTGGTCATGGGTGGCATGATGACCAGGCGGGCGGACATTACAAAATGCATTTTCTACCTCACTGGTCATAACGAGGTCAGTGGCCAGTACCACGGCTCCGGCTGCACGATATGCCGCCTCCAGTGTAAAAGGATTCATGAAGGTATCGGCATCGAGACTGATTAATCCATGCTGCGGTGCAACCGTTTCAATGGATTTGAGATAGCTTCCCGAATGCACACGCGCGAGCTGTTCATGCGTCACGCGTGGAGCCTGGTGCTGCTGCAGCAGCGGAAAGATACCGGATGCAATCAATTCATTTTCAATCGCTCGCAGTCGCTCTGGTGATTCTGGGTGATCATACCCCATGTTATGCTCAAGGCAGGCGGGATGGGTAATATAGGCTGTCTGCAACAATTTCTTCCTATGTTTGCAAGTTCTTAGTTCTTTTGCTTTAGCGGCTCATAACCATCTCGGTAATCCGCAAGAGAGCGAATCGGTTCAATGATGTTTTCACCACCAGTGGGTGTTTTGATGCTCAGCGCAACGTGACTTTTACGGTAGCCGTACAGGAAATAAACAATTAAACCAATTCCTGTCCAAATCGGAAATACCAATTTGGCATCTGTTGGTAGGAAGAAAAAGAGCGTTATACAGCCGACTATGGCGAGAGGCCCTACCAGCCAGATAGCCGGTGTTCTGAAAGGTCTGTTGCGATCTTTATTCTTGATGCGCAAAATCATTACGGTGAATGCTACCACCATAAAGGCGAATAACGTGCCGGAATTGGAGATATCCGCGAGCTTGCCAACCGGCAAGAAGGCAGCAGCAAATGTCACTCCGATACCGGTTACCATGGTAACGATGTGTGGTGTTTTGAATCGTGCATGGATGCGACTCAGCGCTTCCGGCAGCAGGCCATCACGGGACATAACGAAAAAGATGCGCGTCTGACCAAACAGCATCATGAGGATAACCGACGGCAAAGCCAGGAAAGCGGCCAGGCCGAGCAGATTGCCAACCTTTTCCCAGCCTATTTCACGCAGCACATGCGCCAGCGCTTCTCGTGAGCACACAATCGGTTGCTGCCCGAGAGCAGCAAGGGATTGGCACTGTTCAGTCAGTACCATCGAGCCGGACAATAAACCATTGCCAGCTGCATCCATCACTGGTTGCGCGCCAACCGCGCCAATCACGCCGGCTGATACCAAAAGATAGAATAAGGTGCAGATTGCCAGTGAGCTGATGAGGGCAAGGGGAATGTTTCGCTGAGGATTTTTAGTTTCCTCCGCAGCGGTTGATACCGCATCAAAACCAACATAGGCGAAAAAAATGGAAGCAGCTGCCGTGACCACCCCAGAGCTACCTAACGGCAAAAATGGCTGGAAATTTTCCAAATCAGCGACAGGCAGAGCCAGGGCAATGAAAGCTGTCAGGGCAGTGATTTTGACCGCCACCAGCGCGGCATTAAATGCAGCACTTTCGCGCGTGCCGATGACGAGTAGGCCTATGACCAGCAAACAGATGATCGCCGCGGGCAGATTGATTATGCCACCGGCAAAGGGACCGTTCGCCAAAGCAAAGGGAATTTCGATCCCGAGAGAATTATTCAGGAGCCCTACGAAATAGCCTGACCAGCCTACCGCAACTGCGCTGGCAGCCACGGAATACTCAAGTATTAATGCCCAGCCTACTATCCATGCCACGAATTCACCCAGTACCGCATAGGAGTAAGTATAAGCAGAACCAGAGACAGGCACCATCGAAGAAAGCTCGGAATAGCAAAGTGCTGCCACCGCACATACAAAACCAGCGATAACGAAGGCAATCATCATGCCAGGGCCTGCTTTCTGGGCAGCTTCAGCAGTCAATACGAAAATACCAGTCCCGATAATAGCACCCACCCCCAAAAGTGTCAGTTGCCATACCCCCAGCGAGCGGTGAAGGCTTTTTTTCTCGGCTGTAGCCAGAATGGCATCTAGCGATTTTACGCGCCAGAAGATCATAGATTTCCCCTTTCAATTTAAACGAATATTTTCTAATAATCCTAAATTCTGTGCAGGATAGTGTACAAGAAATGGCGTTACTATAAAGATGAAAAAGCCATGAAATAGCTACTGAAAAATGAGATCAAGCAGGTATGAACGATTATTCTGAAAGAATCTTTCATGCTGCCACCAGGAAAGTTAACGTTTGTAGGAGATCATTCAATGAACAGACATTATCTCAATCCGCTTTTTTCTCCTCGATCTGTAGCTGTGATTGGTACGAGTAGCCGTGTAGATTCTGTTGGATGGGTCGTGTTTAAGAACATGCTGGAAAGCGGCTATCAGGGCAAGCTCTATGCGGCTAATCCGAATCACCCCTTATCCACCCTGCTGCACTAATACAGGTCATTCATTATCAGTTCAGCAAAGGGAAGGTATCTTTGGAATTCAAACACCAGTAAAATGGATGTCAGATCAGAACTGACGGTTACTCATTAATTAAAAATTTGCAAACATTAGTAGTGATGGTATGCATTCAAGCTTGTTATGATGAAACATGTAATTATATTCTCCAAAGTTCTGATGATAAGTATTGCTATTTAATATATTAATTAACCTACTTTAAATAGGACGTTTACTCTATGAAATTGAAATACTTTCTCTTGGCGCTTGCATTGGCAACGGTGGAAGTTAGCGCAGACAACTCCACACTTGATGCAGCAATTGGTGGGGCACTGGGCGGGGCTGCTGGAGCAGCACTTGGTAATGAGGTTGGGGGTCGTAACGGTGCGATTATTGGTGGCGCACTGGGTGCAGGGGTAGGATCTGCGATTAGCACAGATGATGACCATCGCCGTGCACCACGTAGAAATCAATATTATGCCGCTCCACCGGGAGGTCAGTATTATGGTGCACCACCTAGAGGTGTTCGCCATCAACATAATCATTATTACGATGATGATGATCGTGGTTATCACTGCCCTCCCGGCCAGGCAAAAAAGGGTCGATGCTGATTAACAGAAGAATTCTAAATCATTACATCTAGTCTTTTTAAGTAATACCAAAGATCATTGATTAATGCATGAGCCAAGGGATAATGGTTCATGTATTAATCGGTTCTTCTTTTCTTTATATCCGCTGTCCCTGGAAAACTGTTTTTCTGGGACGACTAGCTAAATCCTTATCTTGCCGAATCAATAATGTGGCGACCAAATTATATGACTGCTGCTTTTCGAGGTCTAAGAAGCTGTTTGGAAACTCCTGCTCTAGGTTAATCGCCTCAACATAATACGGGTCATAGCGATGTAAATCCAA
>NZ_JAWJYP010000059.1:0-5128 GCF_033063275.1 Nitrosomonas sp. Is37
GGTGTGAGAACCTCTCAATATTACGAGTTTGCTTCTATTTATGAAATACTTATCTCAAAACGTCAACAGACCCTAGCTTTCTCTTAACTGTGAACAGAAAACACCCCTTCTAAAGCGGAGATATCAGTGAGAAAAATCAAGGCAGCAGTTATTCGCCAACAGGGTGGGCCGTTTCAAATTGAAGATCTGATGCAGGATGATCCGCGGTCCGATGAAGTACGTGTTCGCATCGTAGCGGTGGGCATGTGTCATACTGATATGGTCGCGCGCGATCAGCTTTATGCGGTGCCGTTGCCGGTGGCGTTGGGGCATGAAGGCTCGGGCGTAGTTTGAGTATGCGGTATTATTACTAGGCGAGCGGGCGGCACAGATCATGGAAGCACGCCGTGAAGAGATTGTGTCATGAATCATTCATGAATCCGGTGGGACACAAAGCCAATCTGGAATTGGAGAGTTCGATATATATGACAGAAATAAGTCAAAAACACAGGCTTGATCCACCCGTGGATGAATCATCAGACCACGTGATCGGACCGCCGCACGCAAAAGTTACAATTGTTGAATATGGAAGTTATGCGTGCCCCAATTGTCGCGCGGCCAATGAAGTTATTTCGGGTATTCGCGACAAGTTTGGTGACCAAATGCGCTATGTTTTCAGGCACCGACCTATCCCGGGAAACACATTGGCGCGGCGTGCTGCAGAGTTGGTGGAGCATGCAAGGGATTCGGAAAGTTTCTGGAAAGCCCATATGAAATTAATGACCCGATCCGTGCAATTGATGGAAGAAGACTTGGTGGAAGTCGCGGTGGATCTCGGTCTTACTGCAACAGATGCCGAAGAGACAAAGAAGGCAGATCAGTTGGCTCGCGAAAACGTCGATGCAGATTTAGCCAGTGCCAGCCGTAGCGGCGTAAATATCACACCAACTTTCTTTATCAATGGCCGTCAGTATAAAGGCCCGTGGGACCATTACTCCCTTAGTGAAGCAATGCTTGAAACATTCGGCTATCGCGTTCGTGTGGCGGCACTTGATTTTGTTAAATGGGGACCTTCTGCGGGAGTCTTATTGCTGCTTGCGTTAGTTACGGCAGTGATTGTTAGTAATTCCGCCCATAACTCAGTATTTGAAGCTTTCTGGAAACGAGATTTTGGTTTGACATTTGGAGGAACAAGTTTCAGCCTCTCGATTCAGCATTGGATTAATGACGGGCTACTTACAATTTTCTTTTTGGTTGTAGGTTTGGAAATAAAACGCGAATTCACCGTCGGTCATTTAGCACGATTACGTTCAGCAACCTTACCCATTGCCGCGGCACTCGGTGGGATGTTAGTGCCTGCCTTGCTTTACATAGCAGTAGTTCCTGACGGCATATGGTCGCATGGTTGGGGAATCCCGATAGCGACCGATACAGCTTTTGCAGTTGCTTTGATTGCACTGATGGGGCGGCGTGTACCGGTGGAATTGCGCGTCTTCCTGACTGCGGCGGCTATCATTGATGATATTGGCGCAATACTTGTTATTGCAGTGTTTTATTCGACCGATTTACAACTTGGGTATCTCGTTGGCGCTGCTATGACATGCGCCGGCCTGGCCGTGCTGAACCGCGGACGAATTTATAAACTTACACCGTACCTATTGCTTGGCCTCGTTCTCTGGGCATGCTTCAATGCGAGCGGCGTACATGCCACACTTGCCGGTATCATACTCGCGATATTTATCCCAACTCGACCGCCCCCGAATATGCATGTGCTGATGGCACAAGCAAATACAATCATCGCTGCCAGCTCCCAGCATTCTGGAGAAGTCCTAAGACATGGCCCATCACTGCCAGTCCTCCATGCACTGGATACGATATATGAGCGCCTTGAATCTCCAGCTGCGCGTCTGTTAAGGCACGCTGGGGCACGATCGAGTTATTTGGTGTTGCC
Organism: Nitrosomonas sp. Is37; assembly: GCF_033063275.1. Lineage (NCBI taxonomy): Bacteria > Pseudomonadati > Pseudomonadota > Betaproteobacteria > Nitrosomonadales > Nitrosomonadaceae > Nitrosomonas > Nitrosomonas sp. Is37. The sequence goes on from NZ_JAWJYP010000059.1 coordinate 1,931, forward strand.
ACTTTTTGCGTTAGCGAATGGCGGGGTCGTTTTGTCGACAGGAATTATTGATGGGCGGGAGCCATTAGTGCTCGCCATACTCACAGGTCTAGTGATTGGAAAACCCGTTGGAATGGTCGTTGCCTCAGCTCTGGCCGTTCGAGCGGGGATTGCTGTTAAACCAGAAGCCTATTCCTGGATGCAGTTGGTCGGTGCTGCAGTATTGGGGGGAATTGGCTTCACGATGTCACTTTTTATTGCTGCGCAGGCTTTCCCTTCATCAGCTGACCTTGATGCCGCTAAAATCGCCATATTTATAGCGTCGACGGTCTCCGCAATAATTGGCATCTCGTTGCTATGGGGAGCCTGGTTTAAATCGCCAACACAACAAGGCAACAATAATAATCCCGACCTAACCTCATGATTGAAACTCACCAAGATTGCCTGTGCAATCGATGAAAGTTTTTTCCCTTAAACTTGTATCGTCATATATCGTTGCCAATGCGCGCTTAATCCAAATTCTCATTAGGAAACATGATAATAATAGCGTAACCAGTTAAGAATGATTCAGAACATATAAAATTTGAAGAGCATATCAACGGTTTAGCGGTATGGTTTACGCAGTACTTTGGCGTATGCCCATTTATGCTCAGATGAAATAATGAGCATACTCCTTGAATCATTTCTAGCTGGTTTTGCTATATTGCCTAGATTACAAGGAAAAATCATGGCGAGAAGAGCGAGCGAAGCAGATCACTTAGGTTGGTACGAGAATTTTTGAAAGCAGCTAAAACCACGGCTGTGTTGTTGACGGCTCAGGTAATATTGCTTCCTTCGAAATTAGAAATGTCGTTAGAGGAAATGGCAAAAATGCCATTAAACGCTCAATACTGTAGAGTAACTTGCTGTGAAGAGGATATACTTCGAACGCAACGAAGCTGAGAATTTGTTGACTCTGACGGCAGAAGGCGCGGCCGCCCTGGTGGGTGATAAAGGTGATGAATAGCAATGCTTTTATTCAAACGCTTACTGAAAAAGGCATTGAACCTATTATTCCTTCTCGTAGCAAATTTCTTACATATTTTTATTTTTTATCGATGGGAGTTTTATTTTATATTTGATGGCTAACATCCTGATCGTTGTTGTTGTTAAAATAGAAGCCCATATGCTAATCCTGTTGTCTATAACTCCAGTTGCACCCATTAGTTCAATTAAAGAACCTATTATTGCTGCGCTAGCATAAAGATCCTCTGTGAATATTGAAGGACTTTTCCCTGTCAGAATATCTCTAAAAACACCACCACCTACAGCGCTTGCACAACCAAGAATAATTGATAGCTGTATACTACCAGTATACTGATAGGTTTTGTTAGCACCAAATGCGGCAAAAAATCCTAATCCTATAGCATCAAAAAATGTACTTGGTTTCTGGAAGGAAAGAATTAATTTTTGGAAAAATGAAACTATAATTATTGCAAGGAATACTCCTATTAAATACTCGATGGTTATAAGTCCAGCAGGTGGAATTGAAGATATACAAATGTCTCTTATTACACCACCTCCTACAGCGGTAACTAGAGATATAACAAAGACGCCAAACACATCATAATTTTTCTTTACTCCAACTACAGCACCACTTAAGGCAAATATAAATGTACCAAATACGTCTATGAAATGTAATAAGCTATCCATTATTTTCACTGGTAATACAGGCATAAAGCATATGCTTGTGTTACCCATTGTATTAAAGCCATGCAAGTGCTGCTACTAACATGGCTTCTAATCCGGCTTTAACTGTAGGGTTTAATTCTATTTTGAATTGCGATGAGTGATTGGCAGGAATATTTTCTATCTTATCTTCATTCACTGCTTTTTCCCACACTCCTTTTTCTGTGCTACCAATCAACCAAAATACATAAGGTACACCCCACTTTCTCCCAAAGTAGCTAAAATCTTCACTCGCGGTAGCTGGTTTAGTCTCGTAACATCTATCACCAAAATAACTAATGAAATTTTCGCTTAATTTTTTTGTGGCATATTCATCATTTTCAGTTACCGGATAGCTATCAATGAATTTTATTTCTGGTTTTGATGCACCAGAAGCATGACTTTCACAAAGACAAATTCTTTCTACGGATTTTATCATTTTTTCCCTGACAGAGTCTTTGTAGCTGCGCATGTTTAGCTTTAAAACAGCATCATCTGGGATGATATTCTCTGTGGTACCTGCTTGAATTGATCCGATAGTTAAAACTGCGCTATCTAAAGGTGATATCTCTCTAGAAACTATTGTTTGCAACCTGACTGCGGAATGAGCGGCTATCATAACAGGGTCTATGGAGTTTTGCGGCATTGACCCATGAGCTCCTCTTCCATGAAATTTTATATGTAAGCTATCACCGGCGGCAAGGATTGCTCCCGCTTTATATCCTACAGTACCAGCTTTACCGACCATTACATGCTGCCCTAAGATAATATCTGGTTTCGGGAATTTATCTTTCATATCATCAATCATAGCTAAAGCACCTTTTCCGACTTCTTCCCCAGGTTGAAAGATAACCATTAAAGTTCCCTTCCATAAATTTTTATTCTTGGAGAGAATCTCTGAAGCTCCCATCATCCAAGCCACATGGAGGTCGTGTCCACACATATGTGAAACAGGTGTTTTTATACCCTCTAATGTTTCACCCACAGCTCTGCTTGCATAAGGTAAATTTGTTTTCTCTTCCATAGGCAATGCATCCATGTCAGCTCTCAGCATAACAACCTGACCATCACCATTTTTCATAATTCCGACAACACCAGTAATTCCTAAATTCTCTGATACTTCAAAGCCCAAATCTCTTAGATGATCCGCAGCTATTTTAGAAGTTCTGAATTCTTGCATTGATAACTCGGGGTTTTGATGTAAGTCCTTATAAATATGTTCAATTTTTGGCAGCAATGATTCTATCTGGTCTTGTAATTGATCTAGTATGTGGCTCATTTTCAACCTCTATCTATGTTTTATAATTACACGTGTAATTGTCTACTATAAATTGGTAGATTCGCATATCACCAACAAAATGAGTTTGCTATGCCCTGATTGATTTTTACTGATGAGTTCTGGCTGAAGCTGGAGAAGACTCTGTTTCAAGAAGCTATTTATAACAAGCGCAATTTGCGCATGACAGTAGAAGGTATGCTATACCGAATGCGGGTTGGTTGTCCGTGGCGAGA
>NZ_JAWJYP010000060.1:0-5057 GCF_033063275.1 Nitrosomonas sp. Is37
AAACGCCTTTGCCCGCCTAAAACAGTACCGGGCAGTGGCTACGCGATATGACAAATTGAAAAGAAATTACGAAAGTAGATTGCCATGGCATGTGGATATCTGTGGCTACCTATGTGAAATGTCAACAGACCCTAGTCATTATCATGATTTTTTTTAGGTCCTAAACCTCTTGCATTTAATTCAGCCAAAGCTTGCTCAGTTTTTTTCAGATGACCAAGCCCCATGCCCTGCAATACATGGTCAGCTTTTGTATATTGAATATTGCTATAGGTAGTTATTTCTACTCGATTTCCCCAAGGATCAAGGAAATCAAGAAAAGGACCTTTTAAAAGTTTGACTCCCATCTGTTCAAGAATCTGCCTTACTAATTCCTTATTATCTACCGCTATTCCAATGTGTCGCTTTTGATCAGGCTGTCTATTATCATTCTTTGTAAAATTGATAAATTGATCCCCAAAATAAATAAAGGCTTGCATCTCATTTTTTTCATGAACTTCGAAATTCAAGAAGTTGCCATAAAATTTTAACGCTTCATCAATATTTCCAACTTCTAATGCCACATGATTTATGCCTACTGCGTTTGCTTTCATAGATTTGCCTCGTCATCAAAATATTTGTCAATATATCCCGAAGAGTATCATTTCGTACCCGTAATGAAAGCTGAGGTAGTGCCTCAATACTTCACGTCTACTCATATCATATCTTTATGGAATAAACGTGACAAATCTGACGATTATCAGCAAGTGTAATATTAATATAAACAGTTAGTTATAACATCTGTTAATCATTAATAATATTCATTAAATCAATCAGTTACTTACGTAACGTGACAAAAATTGCTATAATATAAAGTGATGAATAGTAATGCATTTTTAGACAGAAAAAGAGTGGGCGCTAAAGATTAAGCTTCAGCAATTGCAATCAAATAGAAATCACGATAAATCAATTATCAGATTAGAAATAATAATTCTTATCAAACAATAGAATGCTTACTGGCAACTTTTAGCGCTGATTCATATCATTGATCAATAGAGGGGAGTCACTTCAAAATATCTGAAAGAAATCTGTTTCATTTCTTAACTAGCACCCATAATAAAAGAATGAATGTCGTCGAACGACAGGGCAAGGAGTAGCCATTATGGACTTAGAAGCAGGGAAGTTAGATGCGCTAAAATTTCTAACAAAACAGTATATTGCAAATGTTTGGATATCTATCAGCATACATTTGGTTGCGCTCGGTTGGTTATTTTCTTCTGAACAAATACATATGCTTATAAAAGAAGAGCTTTTTATACAAATTGGCTTAACGTGTATCTTGTTAGTGCTTGAATGTCTTCGTTGGTTTGTAAACAGACCAATTTATCGTCGTATAAGATTTTTAGAAATGGATGTAGCAAAGAAAACCAGTACAGAGCTTGCTGATGCCTTCACCATCAAACCCTATAGGTTTATATGTAATGAGCTCTTGATTTGTTTGCTAACAATTTTTGCAATAACCTTTATATGGCTTTATCCATATTTATAAAACATAAGCGCTACGGTGTTGGGCTATTTATGTGTGATCCGATTGATTCGCGCATATCAGCTGTTTAGGTAGTGGTAGCAACTGCTACTTATCATTAGAACTGAATCCGCCAGTATGTCATTCCTCATTTACGTGTAGGCCGCATTCGCGTTTTTCGTCAGCTTTCGCTGGATCGAAATAATCCCATTCATTTGGTAAATTATGCTGCTTGAGATAGGTTTCCATATCGGCATCCGTCCAGTAGAAAACTGGGCTGACTTTGATGGTGTGATAAGTCTTATCCTCGGAGAGGATATCTAGTCTAGCGCGATTCGGATTTTGTACTTTGCGTAATGCAGTAAACCAAACTGTAGGCGCAAGCTCCTTCATACCATGTTGAAAAGGCTCTAATTTCATCATCGTACTGAACTTCTTCAGCTCGGCTTCATCGTCGATACTTGGAATTGGGCCATAAATTGCATCACGATGGGCTGCAGTTAGCTTGGGAAGATAAGTCTTAAGGTTAAGATTGAGGCTATCACGGAGCTGCTCAGCAAATTTGTAAGTTGCCGGTCGGTTGTAACCATGGTCTACCCAAAGTACTGGAATATCCGGTTGTACTTGAACGCAAAGATGAAGAATAACTGCCTCATAAGGGCGGAAGTTGGTTGACACAACAGCACGACCGTTTGCCCGTGCGATGGCCCAACGCACAATCTCTAATGCGGGTTTATTTCGTAACGCTACATTGTACTCTGCAATTTGATTATTCGTCATTTGAGGTTGATTCAGTTTGGCTAAAGTAAAAAAGTAAGCCGGTTTTAGAATGCAAATTACTAAATAATTCGTTATATTGTCAAACTTGACAGGTAAGCGATCAAAAATGGATTATTTCTAATTCAAGTATTGGACCTTGGTGATGCCAGCCTGAGAAGTTAAATTAAATCAATTCCGTTTAGTTTTCTTAATTAGTGACAAGCTATTAGTTATTTTCATACAAAATAATATACATATGATTTTATTTTTGAATGTCACACTACTGATGGTCATTGACGGGTAATAAGTAATAAAAGCTAAAGTTAATTTATAATTTTTTCAATACATTTTCAAATACTCGGTTATTTATTGTCGGGCGGTGTAAGCAAATAAAATTTTTAATATTCGTTTTGTCTATTAAGTTATAGTTATAATTGATTTCAATATACATTTAATAAATTGGAGCTAAGGAGGCACTTATGGCATTGCGCATTAATGATCAAGCACCTAATTTTCAGGCAGAAACCACACAAGGAAAGATTGATTTCCATGAATGGATTGGAGATCATTGGGTAGTATTATTTTCTCACCCAAAGGATTTCACACCTGTTTGTACAACAGAACTAGGGTATATGGCCAGTATTCAATCAGAATTTGACAAGCGTAATACTAAACTTATCGGGCTTAGTATTGATCCGCTTAATGATCACGAGAAATGGCTGAGAGACGTTGAAGATGTCGGTGGATCACCCGTTCGTTATCCTGTTATTGCAGACACTGATCTGCATGTAGCCAAACTCTATAATATGTTTCCTGCAGATGAAACAGGTTCAGCAGAAGGACGAACAGCGCTTACGAACGCGACCGTTCGTTCAGTATTTATCATTGGTCCCGATAAAAATATCAAGCTTATGATGACTTATCCTATGACTACTGGTCGTAACTTTAATGAAATCTTGCGGGTAATTGATTCAATGCAGTTAACCGCAAGGCACAAAGTCGCAACACCTGTGAATTGGCAACAAGGGGAAGATGTGATCATCGTTCCTTCGGTTAGCAATGAGGAAGCTAAGAAGGTTTATCCACAAGGTTGGGAAACAGTAAAGCCATACCTTCGCAAGGTAAAGCAACCATGATTTATTGATTGTCCCTGCAGTATCGCGATAAAACATTAAATACTAGTATTCTGGAATAAGAGTTCTTAATATTGTTTGATGTGGTAACGTGACAAATATGATGATTATTGACGGGTGTTAGCGAGCGCTGGTGAGTATTAAGTTAATTAAAACAGCTAGTTATAACACCTGTTAATCCGCAGATCCCAGATTCGAGTCCTACTCGGGAACTCATCTATGTGTAACTCGCTGTTCTATATTGATATTACCGAACTGTTCTGATGCGTGTGTCGGAGTGACCATCAAACTCTGACTCACGTTTCCAACCGGCATCTATTTTTCTTGTGCCTTACTAGACTGCTGATTTACTCAAATAATCGTTCTGTTCCTCTTCAAAAATAAAGTCAAATCTCTAAATACGAAACTCTCCGATTTAAGCAGAGGGTAGATTTGCATCGCGTAGGTGTATAAATTATTAGAGAAAAACTATTGTAGCCTTATGAGATTGTGTATTGCGCACTTTGCACGCAGTATTGTGCAATAAAAAAGGCGTCGATATAAAAGAATATTGCTTGGATACTTGTGGCTATAAATTTGCCAAGTTATTCAGATACAGGCATTTTCTTATCTCATCTACTTAATTCAGTGCTCCCCATATTGGTGTTTTTAGCATAAACGCACGTATGATTTTATTGTGTCCATAATAGAAACAATTAATTTCTTATTTTGGCACTTATTTTTTGTGTTCTAAGTCGATATTATTCATCCTAAGAAATTAATTTTACTATGATAAAAAAATTATTGCATTAAAAACAATAGCTTTATTATGAGTGATGATTAAAGTGATTGTTGCTGGGGATTAGATCAAAATCTTCTAATTAAAAGATAGATTGAGTAAAAAATGTTTCCTGTAAAGAACGTATTCTCAGCATGGTTATTCTTAAAATAAGACATGACAAAAATTTTTAAGCAAATAAAGGAAAAGGAGTGGAATTAAAGTTGTTTTATGGAGGTGCTATGATGAGAACCAATATTTTCTGGGTGGCTGTATTAGCTGTTGGTTTCTTATCCGGCTGTGCTCAAATGAGCCCGGTAGCGAGCACTCTGAATGCTGAAAAGCTTGGCGCGAATCAGCATTTCATAGACCCTAACAATCATGATGTTTTCGCAAAACATCATGAAGATGCTGCTAATGAAATGAAAGCAAAACTACAAGCACAGAAAGAGCTGCTTAAGGAATATGAAGAACACAATTACTATTATGGGCGAAAAGGGCAAGACCTTCAGTCGCATACCTTGGCTAATATCAGATATTTTGAAAATTCTATCAAAGAGAATCTGAAAGAAGCTGCAATTCACCGAAAAATGGCACGAGATCAAGAAAAACGAGATCTCGGTTTAATAACTGAATAGGTCGTAGACTCTCAATTGAATTAATAATTATTTTAAAAAATATTCAAACTCCAGAAGACCAGAAATCTAAATCCAGAAGACCAAAAATCTAAAAAAGCCGCGATATCAATTGCTGATACGCGGTTTTTTTTTGTATCTGCTTATACTATGTCTGATTAGTATTATTTGCTTACCTGTCTTTAACCTTACTAAAGCATTCTGCACTTAAATAGAGTCGATAAGGGATTCTCAAAGGATGAGATATAGTTGATGATCTTGCTATAAGGAGG
>NZ_JAWJYP010000061.1:0-4922 GCF_033063275.1 Nitrosomonas sp. Is37
CTTATAGCAAGATCATCAACTATATCTCATCCTTTGAGAATCCCTTATCGACTCTATTTAAGTGCAGAATGCTCTAGAATGCTTCCAAACGATGGTAATCTCAGCTTCAGTCAAGCCGCTTCATGCGAAGCAAACTGTGCTTCGACAGCTACCACTTCTTCTGGCTGACCAAACCGATGCAACGAGTAATCATTGATGAAATTCGGCATGCCTACTTCCCTGGTTTGCCCTGAACCTTACACAGCTTCCATATCTCTGTCAGAATAGTACTACTGGCTATCATTTCTACACAAATTCACAGATGCTTTGCCATACGACAAAAATCAATTACTATCATGTAAGCAAACAGGGCTCTTTGATAATGATCATGTCAGTTGTAATTCCATTTTTAAATCAAACCTGACTTTGTCGGCTTCTCCTTGCCGTATCATTTATACTATCTGCGGCCCGCCTTTGCATCATGTTTAATTTGGAAATGGAATAATTTATACCTTGGGATAATTCTATGCCATCTAAACTCTTATTTCTGCCTGGTGCATCAGGTAATACCCAGTTCTGGCTGCCTGTGGCCAATCTACTTACGTATCCCGCAGAAAAAGTTTATTTAAAATGGCCAGGTCTTGGGTCCACACCGCTCGATCCCAAGGTGAACAGCATACATGATTTGGTTGATCTGGTTGTTGCTGAGATTGATCAACCTGTTGCGCTCATCGCACAGTCGATGGGATGCGTCATGGCTATCCAGGCCACACTCGAGAAACTTGATCTTGTCACCCATTTGGTGTTGGCAGTCACCTCTGGTGGAATGGATTTGGAGAGCTTCGGGGCGCAGGATTGGCGTCCACTCATACTCGCTGCTAATCCTTCTTTTCCTCGTTGGTTATCTGAATACGATGAGGATTTGACACCTCAGTTCCACAAGATCAAGGTACCCAGCTTGCTTTTATGGGGTGATGCTGATCCGATCAGTCCTGTCAGCGTGGGTCAGCGCCTTGCAGCGTTGCTGCCACATGCCAAACTGCACATTGTGTCAGGTGGCGACCACAATTTGGTCATGAGCCATGCTAAAGAGGTTGCGCCACTGATTGATACGCATCTTGCCAAATCAACCTGAGTTATCAGTCAATTTTAAACGATGTTTCACATTGTTCATGCGCCAGCTTTTATTGGGTTGATTATTCTTGCCGTTGTCTGTGGCATCGCAATTATAACTATCGGTATCAAGGCTGGGGGTGAGCTTTGCCGCCCTGCCCAACGATCTGTCGGTAGCGTCCCGGCAGACTTGCCTGTCGAAACGATCATATTGCAAAACGCGTCAAACGAAACGATCGAACTGGTTTCAGGATGGGCTATACGTGGAACACCGGGAATGGGCGTGGTTCTGCTGCTGCATGGCTTGCGCAGTGACCGACGCCAGATGCTGGATCGCGCCAGGTTTCTCTTTCGGGCAGGTTACTCGATCATGCTGATCGACCTTCCTGCTCATGGTGAAAGTAGTGGTAAGTGCATTACCTTCGGTTATCGGGAGGCCGAAGGAGTCGAAGCTGCCATGCGCTATTTGGCAGAGGCATTTCCACATGAAAAGATCGCGGTGATCGGTGTTTCCTTGGGTGCGGCATCGCTCGTGCTCTCGAAAGTATCGCCTGTCCCCAGTGCTGTGGTGTTGGAATCAATGTACCCGACCATAGAAGAAGCAATTGCTCGCAGGCTGCAGAAACGGCTTGGTCCATTCGGAAGTTTGCTCACGCCGATATTTCTTTGGCAGCTACCCATTCGGTTTGGCGTTACAGCAGACCAGCTTCGCCCCATCGCCAATCTTGCTGCTTTACATAGTCCGGTGCTCATCATGTCAGGCGCAGAAGATCTGCATCCCACGGTAGCAGAAACGCAACGCCTGTTTCAATCAGCTAATCAACCCAAAGAGCTATGGATCGTCGAAGGTGCTGCCCACATCAATCTCCACGCATATCATCCCAAAGAATACGAAGCCAGGGTGTCTGCTTTTTTGCAGAAGTATCTGCGGGGTGAAGGCTAATTCTTAACGTAGATTTTGTGCAAAAAAATCTCTATTTGAAGTGCTTTCCTCCACTGGTTTGTTGATCAAAGGAATACACAGTAGTGTAAACCGTATGAATCCGCTATTTTGATAAACTGGCTATAGTTTTTTGAAAAGGGAAGAAGATAGTCGTGACAGCACAGGTTTATCACATCACAGAGTCGAATCCATCGGAAGATTTATTGACGAAGATAGAAGGGCAGTATTCGACCATCTTGTCCGATCCACCTTGGCAATTTCAGAATCGCACCGGCAAAATGGCGCCCGAGCACAGGCGGCTGCTGAGATATCCCACCATGAAATTGAAAGAAATAATGGAACTCCCTGTTTCCCAACTTGCAGCTGCCAAATCGCATCTTTATCTTTGGGTGCCGAACGCCCTCCTGCAGGAAGGCCTCAATGTGATGGAAGCGTGGGGTTTTACCTACAAATCGAACCTGGTCTGGTACAAGGTCCGCAAGGATGGTGGCCCCGATGGGCGGGGGGTGGGTTTCTATTTTCGCAATGTTACTGAGTTGGTGCTGTTTGGGGTGCGCGGCAGCCTGCGCACACTTGCTCCAGGACGGACACAGGTTAATCTTTTTTCAAGCCGGAAACGGGAACACTCACGTAAGCCTGATGAGATCTACGATTTGATTGAGTCCTGTTCGCCAGGTCCCTATCTGGAGCTGTTCGCACGTTTCCGCCGACCCGGCTGGCATCAGTGGGGCAACGAAGACGTAGAGGAGAACACGCACCACGGCGTGGCGCGTCGCAAAGGTCATATCGATACGCAACAGTGGCTGCCAAAAACGCTGGGGGATTACGATAGTAAGGACGAATAGGCTTTCCCAGTAAACAATTACCGTTTGTGGTGAGCTTTGTTGAACTGCCAGGCTGTGAATGCTGGTCTTTGACAGGCTCAGACTGAACGGTGTAGCAGTACTATATTAGTGGGTAGTCATACCATGAAATCTAATCAGTCTTTAAATTGCCCGGTTGCTTATGAGATACTCTCTAACTTTTTAAGCTAAAACTATAAATAACTATAAATCACCCGGGAAATTTTAGGTTGGCGGTACCAGCCGCAATCTATACCACGGGTGTTATCAAAGCAACCATAATATTCCTGCCGTAAAATCATGATCGAAATCATTGCTACTTTTGCCCGGTGGTCGCAACTGACTGCCAAGTTAAATTACCTCCGGCAGAGCCGGAGGCTTATTTCTGTTAGCCCCTCAAAGGGGCAAGAATTGGCGCCACCTAAAGGTGGCATCACATACCAAGCTTGAGCTGATCATAATGTTCATCCTCCTTCTCTTGATGTCGGATATATTCTCTAACCATCTCTTCATCTAACCCTACGGTCGATACAAAATAACCACGCGCCCAAAAACTTTCACCTGTGAAATTCCTCGATTTCCCCATAAACTTTCGTGCTATCGATATTGCACTTTTCCCCTTGATATACCCTACTACGTAAGACACTGAGTACTTCGGCGGAATACTAATGCACATGTGTACATGATCAGGCATCAAATGTTCTTCCACTATCTGGCATTCTTTCTGCTCTGCTAACTCGTGCAATACCTTCCCAAGGTGCTTTCGTATTACTCCAAATATCACCTTTTTCCTTCTCTTCGGAATAAATACAACGTGGTACTTACAGTCCCATGTTGTATGGGCCAAACTCTGATAATCTCTCATTTGATTCTCCTGGCTCTTGATCAAGCTAAAAGAATCAAGGTGACCGTATCACACGGTCAAACCTTTAATAGTCCCCCGGCAAAGCCGGGGGATTACCTCGTTTATTTAATCTTGTTTGGAAGCTGTGTTTTTCTTGCCATTGTTGGACAACAAAAGGCTGTGTTTGAAACCTCGTGGGCGAGCCGTCTGGAAAAAAGATTCCCTTGGCTAGCGGGTGTGGTTTTATTGGGATTGATAGCTATCCTGGCGACGACAACGGGTGAAGCAACGGGAAAGATAGTCAATACCTGGAATCCAGCTGCATGGTTCGAGGTTGTCCAGCAGACACGGGTAGGGCATTTATGGGCGGCAAGGGCGCTGCTGGCAGTTGTTCTATTTGGTGTCATTTTGTATGTCCGACGCCTATCTCGTGTGCGATGGCACTATATTTTGTGGGCGGTTGCTGCTTCACTTCCCGTGATCGCAGGCTCATTGATGAGTCATTCCGGCGCGGAGGAAATATCATTTGTATCGATCGCGTCCTATGCGCTGCATATCCTGCTGGCAGGAGTATGGTTTGGTGCATTACCCGCTTTTCTATTGACCGTGTATGACAGTCATCGGTCTTCAGACAAAACCTCATCTCTGCTAAATGCAGCGTCTTTGAAGGAATTCTTGGCAACTGCTCTGCCTGTGATGCTGCTGATGATAGCAACCGGTTTAATGGTGGCAGATCGTATGGTGGAAACCTATTACCATGCGCTGGTTGCCAGTTCTTATGGTTGGCTGCTAAATTTCAAGCTTGCGCTATTAGGTAGTGTAGTCACAAGATATTTGCCCAAAGAGCGATGCATCTGATATGGACGGCGGCGAGGAAGGAAGCGGTGTTTTTAGCGTATCTTGTGGTAATGCCGCGCCATCTTTTCAGGTGCAGGAAGGCATTTTCGATCAAGTGTCGGGTCTTATACAGATCTTCATCATACGGCCTTTGAACACTACGGTTTTTCTTCGGCGGGATTACGGGCTCCATGCCCTGAGCTTTTGCTTGATCAAAAATAGCATCGCTGTCATAGCTTTTGTCCGCAATCAGTTGATCGGCATGAAGCCCCTCGATCAGGTGGCCAGCCTGCGTGCAATCCGCTCTGGTACCTTCCGTGATAATAATTCTGAGCGGCATACCATGCGCATCCACGGCCAGCTG
>NZ_JAWJYP010000062.1:0-4405 GCF_033063275.1 Nitrosomonas sp. Is37
ATTAATCGGCTATTGATTGGCAATATGCCTAACCTACAACTTAGTAGTTGAGAAAAAGGGTTTTTCAGGGACGACTAGTTAAACTCGCGGCTGAGCAATCAAGAACTAATCTGCTTTGAATTTAATAATTGGTATACAACAACCGCAGATATTTTTATATAGTGATAACGAACCAGATACCCGCTTATTATTACCGACTAAAGTGGCAGCCTCGACGAAGATAACTTATCTTTTTCAATCTGCCTCATAGGCTCGTTTCTCCTAGAAATAAATTTCTTTTGAAATCCCAATATGCCGACAGATGAACACCACATCGCTAGATTTGGCTGTATATTTATATATTTTAAGTTTGTGGGAAATATCTCTTTGTGTCTATAAATTCATCATCAACTCATTGAAAATAGAGCAATTTATCAAACAAGCTGCCAAACGAAATCGTTATATTCATAAAATTGTTTGCACACGAAAGAATTCGTTTTTACAGCCATACTTCAGTGAATACTGATTGCAAAGCATCCATTACATCTTGTGAAATGACATTTCCCGCACCGCTCGGCACTTCATATGAAGACATGGCTGAAACCAGTTGGTCAACATGCTTATTCAATAAAATAGAAGACCCTGTAATGATCTGATTCAATTGATAAATGTCACCACTATACCAGTTAGTAATTGTTAATTGATCATCTGTGCCAACTATATTTAGCTGTAAATTGTTTCCACTGCGGCTAAACCAGAGATTTTCAAAAGATACATCAGTAATTCTTAGAATATCAAAACTTGCTACCTCTGTATCATAATTATTGATAGTATCTTTTCCATCCGCAGTATTGAACAAATAGGTATCATTGCCTCCATCTCCTGTCAGATAATCGTTGGCACCTGCCCCGCCTCGCAGGCTGTCACCTCCGCTACCGCCATACAGCATGTCAGTGCCTTCACCTCCTTCCAGCACATCGTTGCTATTGCCCCCAGACAGAGTGTCATTTCCAGCCAGACCATCAATCGTATCGTTGCTAGCAAAGCCGGTGATGTTGTCGGCGCCTGCCGTGCCCTGCAATACTTTTTGTTTAACCGTGGCTACATCCCAGCTGGTGCCATCACTGAACTCAATCGTATCCAGTACATAAGCGCTGGCTGCATCTTGATAAAAGTAGTTGCTGATGGTGATTTTCTCACCGGTACTCTGCAGGGTCAGGTATAGATTGCTGGGATCACGCGTTACCGTCACCTCGCCAGGATTGACCCCTTCCATAAAGCGCAGCACATCGTGGCGGCCTGCGCTGGTGTCGTAGTTATTGATGCTGGTATTGCCCTCTCCGGCAGCAAATAAATAGGTGTCATTGCCGGCATCTCCTGACAGGTAATCATTGGCGCCTGCACCACCTCTCAGGCTGTCATCTCCGCTACCACTATACAGCATGTCGGTGCCTTCGCCCCCTTCCAGCACATCGTTGCCATTGTCTCCGGACAGGGTGTCATTACCAATGCCACCCATCAAAGTATCGTTGCCTCCTGCACCGCTCAATGAATCATTGCCAGCCAGACCATCAATCGTATCGTTGCTAGCAAAGCCGGTGATGTTGTCGGCGCCTGCCGTGCCCTGCAATACTTTTTGTTTAACCGTGGCTACATCCCAGCTGGTGCCATCACTGAACTCAATGGCATCCAGGACATAAGCGCCGGCTGCATCTTGATAAAAGTAGTTGCTGATGGTGATTTTCTCACCGGTACTCTGCAGGGTGAGGTATAGATTGCTGGGATCACGCGTTACCGTCACCTCGCCAGGATTGACCCCTTCCATAAAGCGCAGCACATCGTGGCGGCCTGCGCTGGTGTCGTAGTTATTGATGCTGGTATTGCCCTCTCCGGCAGCAAATAAATAGGTGTCATTGCCGGCATCTCCTGACAGGTAATCATTGGCGCCTGCACCACCTCTCAGGCTGTCATCTCCGCTACCACTATACAGCATGTCGGTGCCTTCGCCCCCTTCCAGCACATCGTTGCCATTGTCTCCGGACAGGGTGTCATTACCAATGCCACCCATCAAAGTATCGTTGCCTCCTGCACCGCTCAATGAATCATTGCCAGCCAGGCCATCAATCGTATCGTTTGTGGCAAAGCCGGTGATGCTGTCGGCGCCTGTCGTACCCTGCAATACTTTTTGTTTAACCGTGGCTACATCCCAGCTGGTGCCATCACTGAACTCAATGGCATCCAGGACATAAGCGCCGGCTGCATCTTGATAAAAGTAGTTGCTGATGGTGATTTTCTCACCGGTACTCTGCAGGGTGAGGTATAGATTGCTGGGATCACGCTTTACCGTCACCTCGCCAGGATTGACCCCTTCCATAAAGCGCAGCACATCGTGGCGGCCTGCGCTGGTGTCGTAGTTATAGATGCTGGTATTGCTCTCTCCGGCAGCAAATAAATAGGTGTCATTGCCGGCATCTCCTGACAGGTAATCATTGGCGCCTGCACCACCTCGCAGGCTGTCATCTCCGCTACCACCATACAGCATGTCGGTGCCTTCGCCCCCTTCCAGCACATCGTTGCCATTGTCTCCGGACAGGGTGTCATTACCAATGCCACCCATCAAAGTATCGTTGCCTCCGGCACCGCTCAATGAATCATTGCCAGCCAGGCCATCAATCGTATCGTTTGTGGCAAAGCCGGTGAGGTTGTCGGCGCCTGTCGTACCCTGCAATACTTTTTGTTTAACCGTGGCTACATCCCAGCTGGTGCCATCACTGAACTCAATCGTATCCAGTACATAAGCGCTGGCTGCATCTTGATAAAAGTAGCTGCTGACGGTGATTTTCTCACCGGTACTCTGCAGGGTGAGGTATAGATTGCTAGGATCACGCGTTACCGTCACCTCGCCAGGATTGACCCCTTCCATAAAGCGCAGCACATCGTGGCGGCCTGCGCTGGTGTCGTAGTTATAGATGCTGGTATTGCCCTCTCCGACAGCAAATAAATAGGTGTCATTGCCCGTATCGCCTGTCAGGTAATCGTTAGCGCCTGCTCCCCCTCGCAGGCTGTCATCTCCAGCACCGCCATACAGCATGTCGGTACCTTCACCGCCTTCCAGCACATCGTTGCCATTGCCCCCAGACAGGGTGTCATTGCCAGCCAGGCCGACAATCGTATCGTTGCTGGCAAAGCCGGTGAGGTTGTCAGCGCCAGCCGTGCCCTGCAACACTTTCTGTTTAACCGTGGCTACATCCCAGCTGGCGCCATCACTGAACTCGATGGCATCCAGGACATAAGCGCTGGCAGCATCTTGATAAAAGTAGCTGCTGACGGTGATTTTCTCACCGGTACTCTGCAGGGTGAGGTAGAGATTGCTGGGATCGCGCATTGCCACCACATCGCCAGGATTGATTCCTTCCATAAAACGCAGCACATCGTAGCGACCGGTACCATTGTCGTAGTTACTGATAGTAGTATTGCCCTCTCCGGCGGTAAATAAATAGGTGTCATTGCCTGCATCGCCTGTCAGGTAATCGTTGGTACCCGCACCCCCTCGCAGGCTGTCATCTCCAGCACCGCCATACAGCATGTCGGTACCTTCACCGCCTTCCAGCACATCGTTGCCATTGCCCCCAGACAGGGTGTCATTGCCAGCCAGGCCGACAATCGTATCGTTGCTGGCAAAGCCGGTGAGGTTGTCAGCGCCAGCCGTGCCTTGCAACACTTTCTGCTTAACGGTGGCTACATCCCAGCTGGTGCCATCACTGAACTCGATGGCATCCAGGACATAAGCGCTGGCAGCATCTTGATAAAAGTAGCTGCTGACGGTGATTTTCTCGCCGGTACTCTGCAGGGTGAGGTAGAGATTGCTGGCATCACCTGTGACCGTCACCTCCCCAGGATTGATCCCTTCCATAAAGCGCAGCACATCGTGGCGACCGGTACTACTATCGTAGTTATTGATGCTGGTATTACCCTCCCCGGCAGTAAATAAATAGGTGTCATTGCCGGCATCTCCTGTCAGGTAATCGTTGGTACCTGCGCCGCCTCGCAGGCTGTCATCTCCAGCACCGCCATACAGCATGTCGGTGCCGTCGCCGCCTTCCAGCACATCGTTGCCATTGCTCCCAGACAGGGTGTCATTGCCAGCCAGGCCGACAATCGTATCGTTGCTAGCAAAGCCGGTGAGGTTGTCAGCACCAGCCGTGCCCTGCAACACTTTCTGCTTAACGGTGGCTACATCCCAGCTGGTGCCATCACTGAACTCAATCGCATCCAGGACATAAGCGCTGGCGGCATCTTGATAAAAGTAGCTGCTGACGGTGATTCTCTCACCGGTACTCTGCAGGGTGAGGTATAGATTGCTAGGATCACGCGTTACCGTCACCTCGCCAGGATTGACCCCTTCCATAAAGCGCAGCACATCGTG
>NZ_JAWJYP010000063.1:0-4264 GCF_033063275.1 Nitrosomonas sp. Is37
ATTAATCGGCTATTGATTGGCAATATGCCTAACCTACAACTTAGTAGTTGAGAAAAAGGATTTTTCAGGGACGACTAATTATTTCTGGAATAATCTGTCCTTGCTCTTCTTTATACGTTCATACCAATCCAAGGCAACCTTATTGTCAGCCGCTCTCGTCTTAAATCGACTGTTCGTTTTTCATTTTTGGTCTGGGTACAGAAATATACGGAGTTGTGCCAGCGGTGATTTTATATTCTGTGCGCCAATTCACCATGTGAAACTTAAATGCAATGACAACACGAACACTCAATGTATCAGGAATGAACAGGGGTGTTTCAAATAGTAAGTTCTGTCTAATACTAACAGTAAATCGGGTTTGTTAAGTACTTCCAAGATATTATCACCATTCATATAGTTTTGTGTAATTGCCGAATGGACCATGTATTCGTACTCGGTGATATTGTGTGCAATATTGAAGCATGTCTTGTCTTGTCACAAAGTGTCAAGCGGCATCAAGCGAATATTCTGATTTCAATCAGTTTGCGTAAAACTGCTGCATGCACTGATTATGGTGTTGCATGATGCTCATTATTTGTTCTTGCTTATCTATTCATCAGGAAATCATATTTTTGCTTTCTTTAGACATAGTAATCTCTTATGAGCAGGATGTATTCGAAATAAGACGAGAAATCATTAGAGTTTTAATCTCCGACAAAGACGTAATTTATGCGTTTTTGAGCGTCATATCGGTTGATTGCACTGACTGCTATTTTGAGTATGGTAAGATGAGCATATTTGACTATTGACGATTTAGTCGAGAACTATACTGAAAGCAGTGAGCATCATGTACTTGATGAATAGTTAGTATCAGAGAGAGTATTGGAATAAAAAAGCTAAGCCATTCTTTGCATTAATTTAATTTTGGATCCTGAGGGCAATAATATACAGTCAATATCTTTTATGATTCATTTTTAAATTTTTACAAAATAGACAAATTTTTTAGACAAATTTTTGCTCCATTTCTAAAAATCAAGTGAATGATAAATAATCAAGAACTCAAAAACATACTGTAATTGTGTCATAAAAAGCAAGGTAGAAATTATCTGGTGTTTTTTCTAATCTCCATTGTAATGTCAGGAATCTAAAGATTTCTCGTGACTAATTGATTGAAATTAATAAATTAAATATTTTATGTTAAACAATTTGCTTAAAAGGATTTTTGGTAGCCGCAATGACCGCTTAATCAAGCAATATTTCCAGATTGTGCATGTTATCAATGAATTAGAATCAACTATTGCACCTTTGTCTGATAATGATCTACGCGGCAAGACTCATGAATTCAAGCAACGATTTTCCAACGGCGAAGCGCTCGATGCGTTGTTACCCGAAGCATTCGCAGTAGTGCGGGAAGCAGGTAAGAGAGTGTTGGGAATGCGTCACTTTGATGTGCAGCTAATTGGTGGAATGGTGTTGCATGATGGGAAAATTTCTGAGATGCGTACTGGCGAAGGTAAAACGTTAGTGGCCACCCTGCCTGCCTATCTAAATGCCTTGACGGGACAAGGGGTGCATATTGTGACGGTAAACGATTATCTTGCCAGACGTGATGCGGACTGGATGGGGAAGATTTACCAATTTCTGGGTTTGTCGGTTGGTGTAATTATTTCCCAAATGGCGCAAGATACGAAGCAAGTTGCTTACGCTGCTGATATTACCTATGGCACTAATAATGAATATGGTTTTGATTATTTGCGCGACAACATGGTTGGTCATCCTGCTGAGCGTGTACAACGTATGCTTAATTTTGCAATTGTCGATGAAGTTGATTCGATTTTAATCGATGAGGCACGTACTCCACTGATCATATCAGGCCAAGCAGAAGGCGATACTGAGATTTATGTGCGTATCAATGCATTAATACCTGAACTTACCCGCCAGCAAATAGAGAAAGGGCCTGGCGACTTTAGTGTGGATGAAAAATCTCAGCAGGTATTATTGAGTGAGGAAGGTTTTGAGCATGCCGAGAAATTACTCGCTAAGGCTGGCTTACTAGCGGCTGGGACAAGCCTTTATGATCCGATCAATATCAATTTGATTCATCATCTCAATGCTGCATTGCGCGCGCACGCGCTGTATCACCGTGATCAGCATTATGTAGTACAAAATAATGAAGTTATCATCGTTGACGAATTTACTGGCCGCTTAATGCCGGGAAGGCGGTGGTCAGAAGGTCTGCATCAGGCTGTTGAAGCAAAAGAAAGTGTTCCGATTCAGAAAGAAAATCAGACGCTTGCTTCGATCACGTTTCAAAATTATTTTCGTATGTATCACAAGCTTGCTGGCATGACAGGGACAGCAGATACCGAAGCCTTTGAATTTCAACAAATCTATGGACTTGAAACTGTCGTTATTCCGACACATCGCCCAATGACTCGTGAAGACAGAATGGATAAAATCTTTCGTACCATGAAGGAAAAACATCAAGCTATTCTGGAAGATATTAGGGATTGTTATCAGCGTGGACAGCCAGCACTTGTTGGAACAACTTCCATTGAGAATAATGAATTGCTTTCTTCTTTGTTAAACAAAGAAAAATTACCGCATCAAGTCCTCAATGCGAAGCAACATGCCCGTGAGGCAGATATCATTGCTCAGGCGGGTCGACCCAAAATGATCACGATTGCGACTAACATGGCCGGAAGGGGTACCGATATTGTATTAGGAGGTAATCCAGAGCCAGAAATTCATCGTGTTCATTCAGATGAAACACTCAATGAAGAAACCAAAGAGAAGCGTGTCGCTGAAATACAGAAAGCATGGCAAGAGCGACATGATGAAGTAATTAAATTGGGTGGATTACACATCATAGGTACTGAACGACATGAATCACGCAGAATTGACAATCAGTTGCGTGGGCGTGCTGGGCGACAAGGTGATTCCGGCTCTAGTCGTTTCTATCTTTCACTCGAAGATCAACTTCTGCGCATTTTCGCATCTGACCGTGTGGCAAGTATTATGACACGCCTTAAAATGCCTGAAGGAGAAGCGATAGAGCATCCATGGGTAACGCGGGCAATAGAGAATGCGCAGCGGAAAGTTGAAGCCAGAAACTTTGATATTCGTAAACAATTGCTTGAATTTGATGATGTTGCTAATGATCAGCGTAATGTGATTTATCAACAGCGAAATGAATTACTGGAAGCGCAACAAGATATCTCAGAGACAGTAACGGCTATTCAAGAAAGTGTAATCAGTAATCTTCTTAATCTCCATATTCCACCTCAAAGTATAGAAGAACAGTGGGATGTTACTGGATTAGAGAAAACATTAGCGAGCGATTACCATCTTCATTTGCCAATTCAGGAGTGGCTAGATAAAGAGCCTGATTTGCACGCCGAGAATTTGCTGGAAAGAGTTTTGGAAGCAGCACGTGCGCATTATCATAGTAAATCAGAGATGGTGGGTAGCCATCTTATGCACCAATACGAGCGGGCGGTCATGCTGCATAGCCTTGATACTCATTGGCGAGAGCATCTGGCAGCATTGGATCATTTACGGCAAGGGATTCACTTGCGTGGTTATGCTGCTAAAAATCCAAAGCAGGAATATAAACGAGAAGCCTTCGAGTTATTTGCTAATATGCTTGAAGAGATTAAGGTTGAGGTAACTAAAATACTCATGACTGTTCAAATAAGAAATGAGCAGCAAGTCGAGACAGTAACCGAAGCAGCATCTCCATCTCTCAATATGCAGTATCACCATGCGGCTTATGAAGAAGTAATAGATAAGCAACAACAAGGTCCTGAAGAAAAGCCACAACCTTTTGTTCGCAAAAGCACTAAAGTTGGCCGAAATGATCCTTGTCCATGTGGTTCTGGAAAGAAATATAAGCATTGCCATGGTAAGCTTAAATAGTAAATGATTGACTGGTTAATGCGTAAGCATTTGGGAAAGCTCTTATACGAATTGGCGAAGTAGAAGGACTAACAAATAATTGAAAGGCAGCGCTAAATTTATGACTGGCATTTTAAACGAAGCACAATTGATTTAATGGATTACGTTATTGCCTAATTTTTATTCTAGTGTTTAATTGCATTAATAGCATATATTATTTGATTTATACTAGGCATTATGCCTAGAAAAACGATAGAAATCACTCTTACAGAAGAACAAAGAGACCGTCTGGAGAAAATCGTGCGAAGCCAATAGTGCTGAGCGCAGGATGGTTGAGAGAGCCAGAATCATCTTGGCCTGCGCTGCAGGTAAGCAGAACCAAGTAGTT
>NZ_JAWJYP010000064.1:0-3563 GCF_033063275.1 Nitrosomonas sp. Is37
ATTCATAAAATGGTGAATGTTAACAAACAGCAAAAATCGCTACATCAGCTAGCTCTCAGAATTTCCAAACAGTTTCTAAGAAATCTGTATTGCTAGTCTTGGAAGATGGGATGAGGTTCAGATAGCTTATCTGCTCAAAAACATCATCCGTTAATTCCCGCGCATGATGCAAATTCTCATCCGAAATCTGCATAAACACTCTACTTGATTCGTGCTGCAATTCTTTTACCAGGAACAATCTATTGTGCAAAAAAGTCAAATAAAAATGAATGCTCAATTCGCGAGTGTCGCGAAAGCTTTGGTTATTTTCAATGAGCGATCAACAGGGGAATCTAGGTTTATCGTCATGAAAATAACTAAGCACTTCTAAATTGTTGATTTTGTCTGTCTTTTGCCTGTTGAGGATCTGATTAATGCTTTCCTGCGTTTTGTGTTCTTGGTGTCACGGCATTTAGTAGTGCTGAGTGTAATTCTAGTGAGAATTCATCGTCCAGCTGAATATTTTGCTAGGGCTTTTAAATTAAATTATTGGTTGCGTTAATACGTTTCGATTTCTTTTTTCTGTTCTTTTAACTGAATTCTATAAATTAGTTTCTATTATCAACCTCTGTTAAATTAGAAGTTAATGATAATAATAATTGGAAGTCAATTTCTGTATAGTTATAAAAATGTATTAAATATCAGTAATATGAATAAAATTTTTCGTCTGTATAAAATGAGAATTTTACTGGGATAATTTGTGGATAAAATTGAAAAATTAATTTTTTTTCTTGTTATCCAAAAACTATACAGATTTTATTCACAAAGTTTTAATAATAACTACGAAAAGAAATTAGCTACTGTCGTTTTTGTTTTAGTTGCTGATGCTAAAGGTGACGATATAGCGGATGCGTTGCCCGTGGCAGCAATGGGTAAAGTTAATTTTTATGCTGATCAGTAGTAGGATGCTATTTGGGGGCTATTGACAGGAGTCGGCTCTCTATATGAAGGTACGAGATCCCCTAAGGAATCGGCGAGCTTGCGAGGTAAGGTTTGATTAGCTGCCACGTCCCTTGTTTTAGTTAATCAGCACTAACAGAACAGATCCTTGAAAAACTCGGCACTTTCGGTCTGAAAGATTATTTTTAAAGGACTGGAAGTATTTTGATTGTTTTCTGAAGCTATTTTTTCCTAAAGTTGCTCGTTTTTTGAGCAGTTTTTTTAAAATTTTCTGTAATTCCTGACTTTTTATCCTTATCCGCACACTTTTGGCGGATTTTGGGCGTACTATCTCTATATGTGAATCTGACTACCAACCCATCAAACTTCCAATGTGCGCATAATTTAAAATAGTGGGGCTTTTAAAGTTCTAACGCAGTTAATAGGTTTTTCAACGGCCTGCTAAAGCCAACAAATAAACTTACTTTTGCCCCAGTTAAACGTGTCACGATAGCAAAAACATGATTACCGATTACAGCGCTATTCCAACTACTTTTCTTGCCACCACGGCGGACGTGATACGCTACAGAACACAAAGTTTATTATGGCTTGCCGCCATCTATCTGCATACAGTAGTGGTGCTTATCGGCCTACTGCCTCCATGGAGTCTGGTACTAAGCATGGTGGTGTTCGTAGTGCGCTGGATGCTTTCTACCCATGAGCTGTTACATCTTCGTAGCGCTTGTGAAGTTGATCCAATAACGCGCTTACTGCCACTGTTACTTACTCCACTACAATTAGGCTATCGTGAATATCGCATCATTCATTTGCGCCATCATCGCTATATGGCCACGCCGCAGGATCCTGAGTACTTTCAGCTGCGGGGTGGCAAACTGAGGGGGTTCATCAATGCGATGAGTGCGCCAGAGCAAAGTTATTTCCGTTGGATCGCGCAGCAAGGGTTGGATGCTCAATTACTGCGCGGTACACTTATGCGGTTGGTGTTGTTCTTGGCACTAGTTGGCGCCAGTGGATTGACCTTCTTCTGGTACTGGGTTCCACTGCGCCTTGCTTACGGAGTGAGCTACTTTTCTTTCTTTTATTGCTTGCACCGCAGAGGCGAAGCCTACGGTGTTTATCCGCAAAAATTTTCACCGGGTACTGCCCGTTTATTTGTGCTATTGTTCGGGCGGGACAGTCTTATGGCTACCTGCCATCATGATATTCATCACGCCCATCCACATATTGCCGCACGGCATCTCGCCGCTACACGTAATGTGCTGCTTCGCTAGCACGTCAATGCGCAACATTACTCATGCTCTTCCCATATTTTCATTCTGAATTATAAATGTTAGATTTTCCTATTTATTCGGAGAATCATATGCCCCGGCCAGTTACCCCATCACTTGCCTGCGACACCATTATCGAACTTATCGATTATCCAAATCGTCCCATTGTCTTAATCGAGCGCGCCAATCCACCTTATGGCTGGGCCATTCCTGGGGGATTTGTCGATGTCGGTGAAATGATGGAACAGGCAGCGGTGAGAGAAGCGCGAGAAGAAGTTAGATTAGACATAAAGTTGATCGCTTTGCTCGGTCTTTATTCTGATCCAAGTCGTGACAGCCGTGGACATACCGTCACCGCAGTTTATGTAGCCGAAGCTTTTGGCACTCCAGAGGCAGCCGACGATGCCAAAAACTGTCAGATATTCAGTGTAGATAATTTACCTCAGCTTTTGGCTTTCGACCACAGTCAGGTACTCTTTGATTACCTCAATTTTCGTGCAACCGGAAAAGTAGCGCCGTTACGTGGTGTTTCTGTTATTGAAAGTAGCTGACAATAAGTCGTTGTTATGCATCATATTACCCGCATAACAGCTTGTTCACACAAGTTTTTCATTATTCAGCAGCAGAATGATGAAAATAAAAGCCCAACGTCATCGGGGGTGTGAAAATATTCAGCTTTTTGTTTATATCCCCTGAACGCGAGTTTCGTTTCTGGGTAATCTTTTCCTGATTTTTAAGAGCTGCCCAATATTGGCTAATCCCTAAAATTCTGATATTGCAGCGGAAAATCGGTAATGGATTTCTTGACGAATGCAATACAATCCTGCAGGTCATCACGGTTCTTGCCGGTAACGCGCACGGATTCACCTTGGATACTGGCTTGTACTTTTAATTTGCTTTCCTTAATCAGCTTGACGATTTTCTTCGCCAGTTCGGTTTCCACTCCCACCTTCACTGTGCAGGAACGCTTCACTTTGTTGCCGCTGACTTTCTCGATCTTGTCACTGATATCCAAGGAACGGATGTCCACGCCACGTTTGCTTAGCTTGGTATTGAGAATATCCTGCACCTGACTCAACTGGAATTCATTATCAGCATACACGGTGAGCACCATTTCAGCCTGTTCCACGCGCGCGTCTGAGCCTTTGAAATCGAAGCGCGTGCTAACTTCCTTATTGGTTTGTTCAACTGCGTTCTTGACTTCAGTTTTATCTACTTCGGATACGATATCGAAAGACGGCATGTTTACTCCTTATTAGCAAAAAAAACGACAAATTATTAGGGTCTGTTGACGTTTTGAGATAAGTATTTCATAAATAGAAGCAAACTCGTAATATTGAGAGGTTCTCACACCAC
>NZ_JAWJYP010000065.1:0-3458 GCF_033063275.1 Nitrosomonas sp. Is37
TGTTCCTGCTTTAATCAAAAGTATAACCGGCTGGGATTGGATTATTAATGCAGTTTCTAGCGCAAATTAGAATTAGGAGATAGAATTCCAGGAAGCAGCAGTGCCGACGATATTTTTCTGGCTGCTCAATTTCCATTGCATTCCGGTCTCATTATGGTTTCCATACGGGGACTACGGGGACTCATGGTCGCAACGTTATCAGTGACGGGCGTATTTATCTGGCAAAGAAAACGCTGAGCACCGTCAAAAATTTTTAATAATCATTGAGAACAGTTTTCGACATATACAAGGTACCAAAACAAAATATCTATGCCTCTTCTATAGTTTGTCATCCTCTGCACATTTATTTAGTCGTCCCTGAAATATCATCAATCCATTGAAGATATTGATATTGAAAAAAGAACGAGAATATTGTGACGGCATTGTGGTCGGTTTGAACCGCTAATTAGGCAAATAACATGCAACGCCTATTCTGGGATTTCAAGCTTCTTTACGGGCTTGTGGCTGATGGCCGTCGGGAACGTGACCTCGCCGTTCGGAACTTTAGCGCCAACCGGCCACAGATGGAAAATAATACCGTCGGTCTTTGACGCGGCCTCTGCAATCTCTTTCGCTTTCTCAGGGGATACATCAAGCACCTGCACACGCCCGGTTGCAATCTCTTCCGCGTGGTCGTGGAAATGCTTATTCCATTGCTCCAGCGTCACGCTCGTGCGCGCGAGCTTCTTGTCAATGAAATATTCGATCTCAACCAGTTCGGCATTCGGGTCGGTAGACAAAAAAACCATACACTGCAAGATCTCTGGCTTGATCGGCTTGCAATAATGGTGATATGGACCGTGTACCGTACCGTCTTCATGACGATGGGGCGCAATTACATGAATGTTGTAGCCCTCCGCTGGAGTTCGTGCCTTCTCCTGCGCTACCAAAGGCGTTGTCATACAGCTGGTCAAAAAAATCGCCACACCAAATGTTGCTACAAGATGAAAGTTTCTCTTCATGATCTCCTCCTTTCTTCTTTGTTGAACGGCGGCCTAACATTCTGCTTGAAGGATCGGCGCTTTATGCCACATCCTTCTTGAAGTAGTAGTTAGGCAAAAACGCATAATACAAGCTAGACATTTCACCATGGACTATCCCTGTATTCGTGTATAAGGGATTAGATACTGTCTTGCAATACAATATCTAATCTTTTTGCTATTTTTAATAGCCGCTGAGATTTTTATCTCGTGCCACATATTGCTGCATTTTTTGACAAATTCATCATTACCAAGATAGATTTGCCCACGTAAAGCATCCCAAACACTCGGCAATCCTACACCCCCCTCGAACAAAATCCACATAGGCAGCAATAGCTAGCTTTCTCTGGTTACCGAATTGCTCCAGTATCCAGTCAGTTTGCAACCACTCAGGGCAAGTGCTTTTACCAATCATGGCTGAATAGCTGCTCCATGGTCAATGATCGATGTTTTTTTACTATACCTGCTCGAACAGGGTTCAATACCACATAGCGTGATGTTTGTTATAACGAAAGACATAACCCCAATGTTCAAGTTCAAGATACTCTCCGTCAAAAGAGTGGCTGTGACCTGTGGTAAAGTTCGTGAACGACATCTTGTAGGTGCCACCAACTTTGGCATCTATGTGGTGAACCTTGCCGGTAAAGCCGTTCGGCGGAAGCCATTTAGCCATTGCGTCGGCATCAAGGAACGCCCGATAGATTCTTTCAAGTGTCGCACACAGTACGCGATGAAGCTGAATGGTATTTGTGGGCATGATCATCTTTTCTTTTGATGCGTTGTGATGCTTAACGATAAGGCTCACCGACGGAGCGTAGCAGGGTCCGGTGCATCGTAATGTCAGACCAGATGAAAACCCGAAGCATACCGGTCTTCATGCGGCGCAACACGGGAGTACCCTATTGCGCCCTACGCAGACTATCCTCATCTTCATCAGAAATAGCTTCTCCACCATTCCCCCTTGACATAACATGGTATAAACCATTCTTCTCCATATTCATTTATGGCTACATATCATAAATACACTTCATGCACTATACAATGACTGACACCTTTTTCTTCCTGTTAATTTTGGAAACAATCGTGGTCTATCCCCTATTCTACTTGTGTGAATGGGCATGGCTCCTATACCTCATAAACTGAAATCGTGACCACACTCCAAACAGTGGTAGTTGTCGAGGAGATTCTCATCAACCACCTCCCCGCCTTTTGATCCAATGTAACCACCGACTGTACCTCCAACAAGGGCACCGATGATGGCACCGGCGATGCTGCCTGCGACAGCCCCCACTGGGCCAGCACTTAGCCCAATAGCTGCACCAGCCTCTGCACCAGCCTCTGCTCCGGCTTCCGCTAGTGCGATGCCCCCAGCTGCACCAGCACCTGCACCGACTAATGTACCGACTCGCTTCCCATAGTTCTTTTTCTCAATTCTGTATGACTTGCAATTTGGACACTGCATACCTCTTCTCCTTAGTAAATGACGAACGAAGATGAAACCCAACGTTTGAGGTAACCGGCCGCCGGAGCGTGAAGCGCGAAGGGAACCTGCAAGCGCAGCTTGCAAGCGGTCCGGTTGACCGAGAGGTTGGGCGTCATGGGCAACTACCAACTCCGATGAAACAAAGCACAAGCAACCACAAGCAACAAGACACCGAAAGATGCGATTAGAGCGTGTAGTGCCACCCAAAACAAGCCCAGCCTCCATACATGCAGACGTGGAAACCGCTCGGTAGTCGCCTTGTCAGCCTTGCGCTTCAACTCGAGGATGTTGCTACCTGGCACAGCGTTCTGAAGCGCCAACATCGTTTTGTCGATACCGACGACGGTTAATACTCCCGCAGCAAGGGCAGAGAAGAACCCCGTAACCGTTGCTCATGATGATGCGCCTCGGATGCATACTCTTGAAATAGCTTCAGCCAGAGATCTACCTTATCCATGGTAGTTCACATCCACCCCCTCTGACGCCCAACTAGAATTAGCCATCCGAAATGACGCAATATATGACGTCAAAAATGACATCTAACATGACAAGCTGCATGCTACCTCCTTATATTTGATAAAATTGCGTCAATTTAGTTTTCCTCATACCAAACTTTGTTAGATCTACAAATATGATGAATAGATCACGATTTTTGGACAAGTTGCGCGACGAACCTAAGCTCAAACATTATCGCTATCATACCGAGCAATCTTATTTTACGGACGGATCGAGTCAGACCACGAGGTATCAGTTGATGATAGGTGACAGATAATCCAGTCTTTTCATACTTCGCTACTGGTTATAAAAGATTATGAGAAAGTACTGCTCCTGATTGCTGAAGAAGTAAGCAAGCCAATCCTACTCAAGCTATCATTTATAAATCACCATTAAATGCAAATTGGGATTGGTTTCTATATCGATTCTCATCGATGATGGTGACCGCCTCGATGGCTTCC
>NZ_JAWJYP010000066.1:0-3326 GCF_033063275.1 Nitrosomonas sp. Is37
GTTGCTCGGATAACGCTTCTTCCGTTTTTTGGTTGATTCATAAAATGGTGAATGTTAACAAACAGCAAAAATCGCTATATCAGCTAGCTCTCAGAATTTCCGAACAGTTTCTAAGGTAAATCTGCCAGATTGGCGCACGATTGTTTTGCTCTGTATTTCAATTTGTCCAAGTTAGCGCAAAAGTTTTACGACAACAAGAGCATATAATTCTTTCTAAACAAATGGAAAGAAGGGCAGTTATAATTACAAATCAAAATACTCGTTGAGTGGCATCGTAACCATTCCCCATTCCATACCTTATTCCGTAGCAAGAAGAGTTCGATTGTCGAAACTAACGCGAAGTAACATGGTGCGTTTCCATGGCCGCACGATGCTGTAATTCATGCAAGGAGTGACCGGGAGTTTTGTGACCAACCCATTGTGGCAGCAGCGAGCCGGCGATCATGCCCAACGCTGAAATACCAAGACCAATCAATTGTGGTGGAATCGGACTTTCTTCGCCGATCAGGATTTCGATTAGCAACCAGGAGAACAAACCACCAAAAATAGCTGCTAATGCACCCTGAGTTGTGGCACGTTTCCAAAATATACCGCTGAGTAATGGCACAAATGCACCAGCAAGCGTAACCTTGTAGGCGCTTTCTACCATTTCAAAAATAGTGGATTCTGCACTCAATGCGAACGCGAGCACAATACCACCAAAACTAACCAATGTTGCTCGCATGACCCAAAGGAACTGGTGATCACCCATTTTCGGCCAAAAGCCTCGGATCACATTTTCGGAAAAAGTGACAGACGGAGCGAGCAAGGTGGCTGACGAACAACTCATGATTGCTGATATGACCGCGCCGAAGAACATGACCTGGGCAATCAATGGTGTGTGCTGCAATACCAGTGTAGGCAGTAGTAACTGCGGATCTTCTGCTAATAATTTCGAGAATAGCATCGGATCGATCAAAGTAGCAGAATAGGCAATGAACATTGGCACAAAGGCGAAACAGAAATAAATAGTAGCACCAATGACCGAGCCCCAAAGAGCTATAGTAGCGCTCTTGGCTGAGGTAACGCGTTGAAATACGTCCTGCTGCGGGATGGAGCCGAGCATCATTGTGACCCAGGCAGCGAGGAAGGTAATCCATTTCAATGGATCCATTTCGGGGAAAAAATTAAGTTTGCCTGACAAGCTAGCATGATCAATAACCGCCGTCGCACCGCCGCTGACTTTGCCGCTTATAATCCAGGCAATGAAAAATAGGCCACTCATCGACACAAACATCTGCACGAAATCCAGGATTGCTACAGAGAACATACCGCCAAAAGTAGTATAGGTGAGCACAATAGCAGTGCCAAGAATCATGCCAGTTTCCTGACTTACCGTACCATCGGTGACGACGTAAAAAATCAAACCAAGTGCCTTGATCTGCGCTGCGACCCAGCCTAGATATGCCGCAACAATGCAGAGTGAGGTGAGCACTTCGACTGATCGGCTATAACGCATGCGGTAAAAGTCTCCAAGCGTGAGGATATTGAGCCGGTAGAGGTAGCGTGAAAAAAGGACACCGGCGATTACCAGACACATCGAGGAACCAAAAGGGTCGGCGGCTACACCAGTCAAGCCATTTTGCACAAAGGTGGCTGGTACGCCGAACACAGCTTCGGCGCCAAACCAGGTAGCGAATACTGTAGCAGTTACGACATGCAGTGGTAGCGAGCGTCCTGCAACAGCGAAGTCCTTTGCATTGTGCACGCGCGTAGCAGCGTAGAGGCCAATGCTCACGGAAACCAATAGATAAAAAATGACGAACCACAGCAGCATGACCGCCTCAGTAATAAGTGATAAAAATTAATATTTGGTCAGAGCTGGATTATACTGAGGGAGATGGGGAAAATAAACGCTAATCTCTGCTACAATGCTTTGCAAGAAAAGCAGGTGCGCTCCCTTTGCACGACCGATAGCTGCAGCTCAGCACATCCAATCCACTTGAGCATTTTATTCCTTTAAATAAAGCTGGCTTTGGTGAGATGGGTCCAATAGCTTGTCGCTGTCGGCAAAATAAACTCAATTTTTACTTATTAATAGCTTCTGTTCGATGCACTTGCAGGATGCTTGCGGCCAAGGGCATAATTCCTGCACATGAAACACGTCTTATAAAGTGTCGATCATTTTCCAAGTGCATCAAGCAGCGCTTACCTCTCTTATAGTGCCTACCACCTTATTAAAAATAAGTTCCCAGGGGAAAAAATGGCGAGAATCAATCTAGAAATTGAAAACACAAATGACCTAGAAATCAGCGAAATCTTCAGTGAACTAAGGGAAAAAGTAGGACAAGTGCCAGCAGCTTATCGGGCGTTTGCGCTACACCACATATTTTGCAGGCCAATTGGAACCGGACGAAGAATATCCTTGGGAAAGGGAACATCCCCATAGAGATAAAAGAAGCAATAGCAACACGAGTATCAAAAGTTAATGGTTGCAATTTCTGCTTAAGAATACACAAAGAAAATCTTGCAAAGCTTGGATTTAACTCAGCTATTGTCGAGTCTATAGCGAATGGCGAATCAAGTGATCAGCGTCTTGATCTTGTACTTAAATTCGTGAGTACAGCAACAAAAGATCCTCACAGTCTCAATGACTCTGATTTTAATGCATTAAAAAAATCGGGTTTTTCAGAAGGTGATATTTTAGAAATACTCACAGTGATGGAAATGTATACTGGTTATAACAAAATAATCGTCGCCCTTGATTTGCAGCCAGATGACTGAATCTAAAAACGGTAGTTGACTGCTTAAGCGAAAAACTGAAAATCATTAACATCTAGCATCATTTCCAAATGGTAGATTGAAAACTGATTTTTCAGAGGACAGAGTGAAGCAGTCATAGCTCATAAGTTGGTTGGATAAAGTAAAGTACTTACTCAAACTACATACCCATCAGCTCTCTTATTTTCTTACTTGGATGTACTTAGTGTGAGTCAGCGTCCGCGCTGCATAATTTTTTCGCCGAAGATAATCTCAAACTGAAGACCGATTATCCAGGAAGATTCGCGCTTCTGGCCAAGTTTATCCCGCGGCCAGTGTATGCCCCCACCCATGGCTCAATAAAAAAACGACTTACGCAGATAGCGCTGACGGTAGATGCCACGAAAACCATAGTCTCTCAGCGACACCGGATGAGCAGTTTTGCCCTGAATCCAAGCTTCGCCAGCATGGGCTCGATTATTGGAATATAGATAGTCGTCCTTGAAAAAACCTTTTTCTCAACTACTAAGTTGTAGGTTAGGCATATTGCCAATCAATAGCCGATTAATATTGATTCCCAAACGAGC
>NZ_JAWJYP010000067.1:0-2599 GCF_033063275.1 Nitrosomonas sp. Is37
TACGACAAACTAAAGAGAAATTATGAAAGTATGGTTGCCATGGCATGCGGGTATCTGTGGCTACCCGTGTGAAATGTTAACAGACCCTAGTAAATAATAAATTCTTTTCGTTGTTACGTTCTACTGGAAATTTTTTCATCTCTACCAGAATAACTGCATGAAATAACAGAACCTACAGTGTCCATAATAATTGTCCCGGTAATTTATCGGCCAGAGATGAATAGCTGTCGCTTTTATCAATGGCAGATCTGAACTCTTGGAGCTAACTATATGTTCAGTTTTACCTTCAATTATGCCTAAAGCAATAATTTCTCTATTTTTAGCATAGTCTTTTGGATCAAGAAATTCAGAACTTTTAATGATAAAGCGCCCTTCGCTGGGTTTATCTATTTTGGGACGACCATAATAATCTAAAGGATAAAATATTACTTCCATCCAGCTAAAGTTTTCATCATTCTTGACATCCGCAATGACACCACCCCACCGCACTGAAGTATTTTTATAACTTTCAATATCCGCACTTACCTCTGCATATGAAATCTTCGTTATATGTGAATCTTTGAATGCAGGTGGCAGAGTGGAGCAAGCACTTAGCAATAAGCTGATTAAAATCAAATAAAATCTCATAGATGCACCCAAAATATACCAAAAAATGGTTTAGAGATGTTATATGGCAGAATCACAGTAATGATAACTTGATACGTCGATAAGTATATGATCATTTCATATATTTTTTGTTCAATAGTGTTAAAGTCTAAAACTCATTGAGCTCAATTTATCCCGCATTTTTTAATGGAAAATGTGGAATAAAGTCAGGCAGGATAGGCAGCAGTACATTGCTATGTTTTATAACAGTTTACATTCATATCTGAATTATAAGAGTCCAGATCAATTTGAAACTGAATTGATAAAACTGAGAAAATGACTTAACTGAGATTGCCATAGAAAGTTTGACTACATCATGGGAGATTTGCAACTTGTGCAAACGTTGCACAAATTCATCATCTTTGGGAATTATGAGAATCTGGAACGTATCGAAAATTTGAGTTAGTTCGAAATGAAAGTGGGAGAGGAGCAACCTGCCTTCAAGTTTCCTGTGTTGGAAAACCCTTAAGCCATTGTAATAGGTGGATTTTGTTACATTTACTCTCTATTTTTTATCCCGCTTATTGACCATAAAACTTCTTTTTTCCCGTAGATATATTAGAGAGCGTGAGAACTGAAGAAATACCCCAGTCAAAGCCTTTATCCATGCGAATTTTGTGGTTCTCAGAAGATAAAATCTGGAAAAAGGTGCCAGCTAAAACGAAAGGGAGGAAAT
Organism: Nitrosomonas sp. Is37; assembly: GCF_033063275.1. Taxonomy (NCBI): domain Bacteria; kingdom Pseudomonadati; phylum Pseudomonadota; class Betaproteobacteria; order Nitrosomonadales; family Nitrosomonadaceae; genus Nitrosomonas; species Nitrosomonas sp. Is37. The sequence continues at coordinate 1,322 of NZ_JAWJYP010000067.1, forward strand.
GAGGAAAGCTGGCACCGTGGGCTAAGAACAGGAATAAACTTAGTATTGATTATTATACAGCTCAATATTACACCCTCATTACTACCTCATGACATCTACCATTTTTGATACCTTGAAATTAGTTAATTGTTTGTTCTATAACTTGCCGCATGGTCTTAGCTGAAAGCTTAATCAAGCGTTCTAAATTTCAATTTATATGTGCCTCTATCAATGCCTGAATTTTAGATATAGCTTAATCTTATAGATTAAGACATAAAAACCGAAAATTTTTGGATAGATTTATAAAAAGTGATTTGGGAGATTTTGTAATGGCATTTTGCATAAGCTTATCTCTGTATTGTCATTCAAGGCGTGTCAGTCAAATAGACGAACTTTGAACTAAAAATAAACCAGGGAGTTCTTTAAATAACTTATCGGCTTAGATCATGGTTCCAAAGGTTTTAGCATCTTTTTAAAGCATCCAAAATAAACACTACTTTTCCTTGATGTATGGTAGTTAGCCTTATCTACGAAATTTGTGGATAAGATTCACATAAAGTTAATTATAAGTTCACAGCTACTACGTAGAATTTCTAGCTCCTTCTATAACAAGTGGAGAAATAGAAATGTCTATGAAATTATCAGTCACTACAGCATTTATGGCGATAAGTGGCGCAGTACCAAAATTTTTAGCACTTTTACCTTTACTTGTATTTACCTTTTTAGCTTCCTGCGCGCAAATGAGCCCATCTATTGCTGCGCAAACAGGAATTGCTCATAACGACCATTATGCGTTGGTAAAACATTACGAGAACTTGGCTAAAGAAACAGAAGTAAAATTACAAAAATATAAAGGTATACTCGAAGAGTACGAGATGCAGCCCTATTACTATGGCAGGCAAGGTCAGGACGTTAGATCACATGTTTCTGCTATTATTCGCGAATACGAGAAAACTTTGAAACAAAGCCAGGGTAATGCGGATCTTTACAGAAAAATGGCAAAGGAACAAGATAATCAAATTAATAAAGTAAAGATTGATCTGAACTATAATTCAATGCAATAAAGTCAGAGTATCTTGGAAAATGCCTTCTGAGAAGGCAGAATACCGAGAGGCCTTCCTCTGAATAGAATACAGCGCTTCAAACTGCTCTTCCACTATAGACTAGTCTATTTTCCCAGTTAGCTGGTACAGCGCATGGTGCTAGTGTCTAATTGCGTAAATAGCTATTGTATTTTTTATTTGACTACCTTTAACTTCAGGCCTACGCCATTTAAACGGTTGGGCATTCTGGTTATGA
>NZ_JAWJYP010000068.1:0-2418 GCF_033063275.1 Nitrosomonas sp. Is37
TTCTTGCCATGATTTTTTCCTCGTAATTCATGGCTATATTGTTTCATTTCTTCATTTTTCAATGCTAATTGGAATAATAAGTCAAGTCGCTCAAAGCAGCTCGCGTTGCTCGCTGGACAGTCCCAGTCGGTGCAGAGAAAAGGTGTCAGTCATTGTATCTTGCGAAATGAACGAATTGACCGACTAACAGTAGGAGATATTAGGGATAGACTACAGTTTACTGGTAGATAGAAAACTTACAAAACTTACCGCGAGCTGTTCCGTTATAAATTGACCGGGACTGGTGGATGAGATCCAACAGGCAACGAATGGTACAGCGCGCTGCAAAAAAGTGCAAAAAAGTGTCAGTCATTGCATAGTGCATGAAGTGCATTTATAAAAAAGGACGCTACCCTTTATTCTCCCTTTTCATTCCTTGGACGCCCTAAAGGACGATAACGCAACAATCTACCCGTAATCTTTTCCAATCCTCGAATAAAATTTTCCTCCCCCAAGGTAAACCTTTTTCAATATTTCGCCGCAACAATTCAAGTTTCTCGGGATCATCATCTTCCGCCAACCATGCAGACCAATTCGAAATTTGATCGCATTGTTTTTCACTCAGTCTTTTGACTCAATATCGTATCTTCCTTTAACCCACAATGCGCCACGGCACTCGACCAGGAATAATCTTCCGCTTTGGCAGAAACACACAGGGTCAAGAAACACACAGTGTCAATATACGAGGTCTTGCTTTTTGCTAAGCTAAACGAATACCAACAGGCACTGCGAGATTGCTCGGTACGTAGCTGTAGTGCTTAAGCCTGAGTTTGTCACGTATCTGGTCCAAAAGCCGGAATCTATTCATCATATTTGTGAATCTAACAAAGTTTGTTATGATGAAAGCTAAATCAATGCAATTCTATAAAATTTAAGGAGATAGCATGCAACTTGTCGTGCGAGGTTTCACTTTTGACGCAATATATTGCGTCATTTCGGAGGTCTAATTCTAATTAGGTCCCGCGCAACGCCCTCGTCATGCATCTCGCAACCTCTTCAATCGCACCCATCGGCGTCTACGACTCTGGTGTTGGTGGGCTATCAGTCTTGCAGGCGCTCCAAGCCGCCCTACCCGCGGAGTCCTTCATTTACGTCGCTGACAGCAGACACGCACCATACGGCGACCGCTCCGCGACGTTCCTCGAGGCACGCTCCGCGGAGATCACCAGCTTTCTCCAGCGCTGCCAGGTGAAGGCATTGGTACTCGCTTGCAACACGATCAGCGTAGTCGCGGCGCGAGCCCTTCGCGCCAGACACTCCCTACCCATCGTGGCAATGGAACCAGCGATCAAGCCAGCCGCGTCAGCTACGAAGTCTCAGGTCGTCCTCGTCCTGGCGACGCCGAATACGATCAGGAGCCCCTCGGTAGTAAGCCTGTGTAAGGAACATGGGGCGCGTGCTCGGATCATCCTGCAACCATGCCCCGGGCTTGCCGAACAAGTCGAACGCCGTGAGCTCAACAGTGACACCACCCGACGGCTCCTTGGTCAGTACATTCGTCCTGGCCTTCTCGCCGGCGCTGACATCATCGTGCTGGGCTGCACCCACTATTCCTTCCTTGCGACCGAGATCGCCAAGATCGCAGGTCCATCGGTCTCCGTCATGGAGCCGTCTGCTGCCATTGCCCGCCAGCTCGCTCACAGGCTCCCTCAGCCACTTCGATCAGCATCACCTATTATCGGCGCGACGACTTTCTACACTTCCGGCAGCACGCAGGACTTGCGAGCCTTCTTGTCCGTGCTCGGCAAAACGAATGCAGACATCCGCAATTTGCCCGGCGAGGCCCTAACATGTCGTTCAGCCGAACACGCAGAGGCAAAGCCTCTGTGTGCCGGTTAAATCTATGTTGGGGCATCACATTACTGCCATGACCACACCTAATCTCCCGATTTCAACGGAGTGACTACTGAACTCCACTTCAGTCCTGCCCTGTGAAGTGGTGCTATCGGTGCCCTGGTTGTAACTACCTCAACCGGACAAAAGGGTACTGGGTGGCTTGTCTCAGACACAAAGCACACATAGGGCCAAGCACACATAGGGTCAGGTCTTGCTTTTTGCTGAACTAAGCGAATACCAACAGGCAAAAGACAAGACTTCGTATATTGATACTGCGCGTTTGTTTCACACATAATCGGAAATCGTGGTCTGTCCTATTGTGCACTGACTGTGAAACAGACGAATGAACCCCAGCAGATGGGGTTGTTTGATGAAATTAGGGATTGATATGGAACAAGAAAAAAACGATGACCTAAAGTGGTGTGCCTGGGATCTTGACGAGCGCATGGTCACACTCGCTTTTGATACTAGAGCATTCTGCATTTAAGTACGTCCATACCCTGAATTCAGGAAGTAATTTCTGCATTCATATGCTGAGAAGAG
>NZ_JAWJYP010000069.1:0-1982 GCF_033063275.1 Nitrosomonas sp. Is37
TTGGTTGATTCATAAAATGGTGAATGTTAACAAACAGCAAAAATCGCTACATCAGCTAGCTCTCACAATTTCCAAACGGTTTCTTAGAAATGGAATAATTATTAAAAAGGCAGTAGTCAGATTACATGAATGCTGTTTTTCTTAGTGTCACGTACTGAGGGGAAAATGCATGCAATTGCATTATTGCTTCCCTTGTTTGTTATCATTAGCATTAAGTTATATTAAAGCTGGATTGATTTGATCGATTGCTACTCCTTCGTGTCAGCTGGCGATCTGTTTTGCTTAGCAACATTGATTAACCTAAATTTGAGGAGGTTATCATGCGACGAATCTATTTTCTTGTTCCCAATATTAACGTTACGAGGCGTGTCGTTGATGAACTGCTTTTGGCACGAATCAAAGAGAAGAACATCCACGTGATTGCTAAGCGCGGCACACCGCTCGAGGAATTGCCTGAGGCCAGTCTCCTGCAGAAGAGCGATTTTGTTCCTGCGGTGCAACAAGGATTGACGCTCGGTGGAACGACTGGTTTACTCGCTGGATTGGTTGCTATCGCCCTTCCTCCTGCCGCACCAGTCATTGCGGGTGGTATCTTGTTGGCAACAGCGCTTACAGGTGCGGGTGTTGGTGCATGGGTAAGCGGGTTGGTCGGAATGAGTGTGGGCAATAGACGGATTAAAGAGTTCGAGGATGCAATAGAATCAGGTCATTTTCTAGTATTGGCCGATGTGCCAGCGGATCGGGTGGATAAGATCGAAGAGCGTATAAAACAGCATATACCCGAAATAGAAGTCAAAACTACGGAGCCGACAATACCTGCGTTTCCTTAATGGAAAAGAGTCAAATCGCTTCCTGCGTTTGAGGCTATCCAATTGCTCGGTAAAAATGGATTGTTTCCAGGTACTTTGAGCCTAGCGATACCCTTATGAAACTCATAAAAGAAGACGATCATAGGCTCGAGCAAAGGCGATCATAAAGATGATTGGTCTTCGGCAGGGGGAATCATAAGGTCTTCAAGTTTGAAATTGAAAATGGTTGGTAAGAGCTGTTTTTGAACTTAGAGCCTGTTCACGATTTTTTAAGCAGGAGAGCCAAGAAGGCCAGATGTATAAACTGCAAACTGGTGTTGAGTTTTCGCTCGCAGTTTTTCCATAGTCGCTGGCATTTTTCTAGCCAGGCAAAAGAGCGTTCGACAATCCAGCGTTGCGGCATGACGGCGAAAGTATGAAGTTCGCTTCGCTAGGCAATCTGCGCCTTGGCTCCGAGCAGTTCCTCTACCGCCTTGGCGAAAGGTTGGCCTTGGTATCCACCGTCGGCCAGAATGCATTGTACTTGCCGCAATTCTGCTGCACAGCGTCCGAGCGCAAGGAGAGCACCCTTACGATCCGTTACCTCAGCGGTCGTAACAGCAATCGCATGGGGAAGTCCTTGGGTATCGACTGCGATGTGGCGCTTGATCCTAGACACTTTCTTGCCTGCATCGTAGCCCTTCGCATGAGCGCTATCCGTGTTTTTTACACTTTGTGCGCCGACGATCAAAAAGCTCGTCGAGGATTTGCGCCCCTGTTTTAGACGGGCCACGCCAACTACATTTTTTTAAAGCCCGTTCCAGAGCACTCTCGCCATCTGGACCAAGCTCACTCCACTTGGAGAAGTACGCATGTACCGTTCGCCACTTAGGAAATTCACTTGGCAGCATCCGCCACTGGCACCCGCTTTTCAGCAAATACAGCACGCCGCAAAATACTTCATATAAATCAACCGTCCTTGGCTTCGTCTGCTTGCGCACGCTCTCCAACAGCGGCCGGATATCTTCAAATGCCTCTCGGCTAATGTCGCTTGGGTATCTCTTCCTCATCCCCACAGTCTACGACATTCATATAATCGTGAACAGGTTCTAAGAAATAGAGCATTCTGCACTTAAATAGAGTCGATAAGGGATTCTCAAAGGATGAGATATAGTTGATGATCTTGCTATAAGG
>NZ_JAWJYP010000070.1:0-1682 GCF_033063275.1 Nitrosomonas sp. Is37
CCAGAAATTACCAAAGTCAATGATTTAGCCAAAATACAAGGCAAATTCCATTTGGCTGAGGATTGGCCACGTGCGGCAGCTAAACCTAATCGTGCTTTCTTCAACGTGGGAAGCCCAAGCCCGGTGTTTGTTCGTCTGAGCACCAAGATCAATGGTCAGCCGTGGTTCATTGCCGGACCGATGGAGGTTGGTCGTGATTATGAAGTTGAAGTCGCTCTGAAAGCACGTATTCCAGGCCGTCATCACATGCATGCCATGTTGAGCGTGTTGGATGCAGGTCCAATTGCAGGACCCGGTGCATGGATGAATATCACGGGTAGCTGGGACGACTTTACCAACCCGGTCAAGTTATTGACAGGAGAGACCATTGATACCGAGACTTTCAACTTTACTAATGGTCTTACCTGGCACATCATCTGGATGACGTTAGGCTGCTTCTGGATAGGTATCTTTGTTGCCCGTCCAATGTTCTTACCGCGTAGCCGTGTGTTGTTGGCTTATGGTGATGAGCCCTTGATTGATCCACTGGATACTAAACTTGCCTGGGTTGTGGCAATTCTAACCTTGGCATTGGTGTGGGGCAGCTATCGCTATACGGAAACTAAACATCCGTATACAGTGCCAATCCAGGCGGGTGAATCAAAAGTAGCTCCATTGCCAGTTGCACCAAACCCAGTCGCTATTCAAGTAACTTACGCTAACTACGACGTACCGGGACGTGCACTGCGTGTGACCATGGAAGTTACCAACAATGGTGACAGCCCAGTCAAATTTGGAGAATTCACGACAGCGGGTATTCGTTTCATCAACTCTACTGGCCGTCAATACCTGGATGCGAGCTATCCACGGGAACTGATTGCAATTGGCCTGACGTTTGATGACGAATCAGCGATTCAACCTGGTGAAACCAAACAAATCAAAATGGAAGCTAAAGACGCCTTATGGGAAATTCAACGTCTGATGGCTCTGTTGGGTGACCCGGAAAGCCGTTTTGGTGGTTTGTTGATGTCTTGGGATGAAAATGGAAATCGCTATCTTAATAGCATTGCTGGTGCGGTTATCCCGGTCTTTACCAAGCTTTAATAAGTAGCAAAAAGCAATACAACCGGTGCACCCCTGTCGTGAGACAGAAAGGTGTGCCGGTTTTTTTTTAAATCATACTCGTTTTAATTATTAACAGGAGAATTTGTCGTGGTAAAGCAATTAACACAGGCGAGTATTGCGGCTTTTGTTCTTGTTGCGATGCTTTACGCGGGTAGTGTGATTGCCCATGGAAAAGTTTCTTTAGAGGAAGACCCGTGCATGCGCCAGATAGGTGAAAACATGGTGCATCTAAGCACTTATCAGCCGCAATATGACGAGGGTGGGCATTACTGTACAGATATTCCATTAGCAGGAGATACCTATTTAGTCATCGATCTCATTGATTCAGCGGTGCGCAACATGCCTGTTGGCGTAAAAGTATTTCGTGGCAGCGAAACGGATGGAGACATTGTGATGCAGCTACCCGCTAAACTTCACCCGGATGGAGTCATTAACGGCACCGGTAAGCTGGAAAAAGGATTGTATTCAGTCATTGTGACGGCAGAAGGCATTCCACCTTTAAAATATCAATACCGACTGCGTGTTGAACTGGTTGATTATATGAAGCTACTTCGTGCTTCCATAGCACCAGTGATGGG
>NZ_JAWJYP010000071.1:0-1546 GCF_033063275.1 Nitrosomonas sp. Is37
GTTGATCTGCCAAGATCTTTACCAACAGGTTACACCGCTTCCTTCTCCTGTCATACACCAGAAATGATCATAGCTCCCGGAGCTTTGGTCAAGATGGAAGGCGGGCCATCAGGTGGAAATGGTGTACCGGTCTACTTTATGTGTGCAGACTGCGCCGTTGAGGCCGCTCGTGCGGTTGTCTCCGGAGGGCAGATCGTGCGAGAGAAGATGTCTATTGGTCAATATGGTTTTATTACTTTGATCGCGGATACTGAAGGCAATATGATTGGCCTGCATTCGATGCAATAGCGCCATCCTGGTACAGATGTCATTGCTGGATATAAATTGATACAGTGTACTAATTGAAAAGTGATACCCCGACTTGAGAAGATAATCGCATTTTGGAAGCGGCCGTGATCACTGCTCAGTGTATCTGAAAATTAAATTAGTAACTGGCAACCTTCCATGGGCCAAGGAAAATTGCCAGTTATGATACGATCAACAAGAAAATGAAACATACGGTTGTTGCGTAAATCCGCAATCTCAACCACGCAATGATTCGTTATGACAATTCACTGCATGGAAAAGCAGACAAATTATTTGTCTACAACACCGGCTATTTCGATTTATTGCTGATACTATGAAGATTTGTTTGAGTCATTACTTTGGAGCGAGCACGCCCGAAGCTCCGGTTTCTTTGGCTGCACGCAAAACCGGATAGAATTGAGTGAAAACCAGGTCGTCTTTGGCGTTAGCCTTATGGCATTCCGCACATTCTTGAGTCGGCAGGTTTTTAGCAGCTGCTACCAGAGGAGTGCCCGGTACATAGAAAATATAGAATCCCCAGTTTCCCGGTTCACTAGCAAAACGTTTCGAATCTTTGACTGATGCTTCCAGTCCAATGTAGTCGCCCATAAAATAACCGTTACCACTGCCTGGTCCTTTACGATCCCCTACACTGATCAGTTCTTTGACAGTCATCGTGCCATCTCGAAATTCTCCTGTTTTTTTCCAGTGCGCATAACCCTCTGGATCAACATATACAGTGCGAATTTCAGTAAATGGCGCTTTGCCTTCGTTTAGTTCGTTCGGGGTAACCTGTGTACCCACCATGACCCATTCGCGATAATTCTGCGGTAAGAGTAATTCTCCCTTATCATTGAACTGCGCAGGTCCTGCTGCAAGAGCATGATTGCCCGCACCCAATGACATCATCATGGCCACAATGCTAGTAGTAAGTATTTTTCTAAAGCCCATTGCAATTTCCTTTGATTGTTAAAATGAATCTTTACAGTTCGCGATTTTTAGCTAAAAGACTAGGCGTCGGTTCCTGTGGTACGGAAGTTTATTACGCGTCTACCGTTACGTCAATGACGAGCTCACTGCTGGCTAACCATAAATCCTTGATAGATAAAACCTGAATAGGTTTGAAATCGGGTGAAATTGGCGCAATCGAAATGGCAATTTTTCAACTTATATTAATTCTAAGCTAGGTAGTGTAGTCACAAGATATTTGCCCAAAGAGCGATGCATCTGATATGGACGGCGGCGAGGAAGGAAGCGGTGT
>NZ_JAWJYP010000072.1:0-1372 GCF_033063275.1 Nitrosomonas sp. Is37
ACAGGATTGTTCCTTAATTCTATGGGCTTATAGTCTGATTTTTATTCCTGCTTCTGGGAAACCAGAAGTGGGAATGGGATAAGGCGAGTCGACTTATGTTGGGGATACGTGAAATAGTCGGCAGTTAAGAACACTTAGAAAAAGAAGGAATCGTCATGTCATATTTAATATCACAAGCTACAAAAAAGAGAGGGAGTTATGAATGAAAGCGTAGTATGGGTACTATTATTTATACCTATTTTGTTTCTGTTTGTGCCGTTGCTGTCAAAAGGTGAAGGTTTCATGACAGGCATGTTCAGAACGAATGATATTCTGAAAGCAGCCAAGATGCCACCGGAAGCAGTGCACATGTCGCGGTCGATTGATCTGATCTATTTTCCGATTTTGTGTATCCTTTTGGTTGGAACCTACCACATGCACTTTATGTTGCTGGCAGGTGACTGGGATTTCTGGATGGACTGGAAAGATCGTCAATGGTGGCCGGTAGTTACACCGATTGTAGGCATTACCTACTGTTCAGCGATCATGTATTACCTCTGGGTTAACTATCGCCAACCATTTGGCGCAACACTTTGTATTGTCTGCCTGTTGGTTGGAGAATGGCTGACGCGTTACTGGGGATTTTACTGGTGGTCACACTACCCACTTAACTTTGTGACCCCTAGCACCATGATCCCAGGCGCATTGATGCTGGATATCACTATGTATCTGACCCGTAACTGGCTGGTTACTGCCCTGGTTGGTGGTGGTTTCTTTGGTTTGTTGTTCTATCCAGGTAACTGGGTAATTTTTGGACCAACCCACTTGCCAGTCGTTGTTGAAGGTGTATTGCTTTCAATGGCAGACTACATGGCACACCTTTATGTCCGTACCGGTACACCTGAATACGTGCGCCATATTGAGCAAGGCTCACTGCGTACCTTCGGTGGTCATACCACAGTAATTGCTGCATTCTTCGCAGCGTTTGTATCGATGCTGGTATTCGTTGTTTGGTGGTACCTCGGTAAAGTGTATTGCACAGCGTTCTACTATGTTAAAGGCAAAAGAGGCCGCATCGTGCAAAGAGATGACGTTACCGCATATGGCGAAGAAGGTTTCGCACAGGGGATCAAATAATGAACTTAAAAAGCATATACAAACGAAGCGTCATGGGACTTTATGGAGTCGCTTACGCAGCAGCAGCACTAGCAGTAAGCTTGGTAGTCGATGTCACCCCGGTTGCAGCTCACGGGGAACGTTCTCAAGAACCATTCTTGCGGATGCGTACTGTTCAATGGTATGACATCAAATGGTCGCCAGAAATTACCAAAGTCAATGATTTAGCCAAAATACAAGGCAAATTCCATTTGGCTGAGGATTGGCCACGTGCGGC
>NZ_JAWJYP010000073.1:0-1365 GCF_033063275.1 Nitrosomonas sp. Is37
AGAAATTACGAAAGTATGATTGCCATGGCATGTGGATATCTGTGGCTACCTATGTGAAATGTCAACAGACCCTAGGTTAATCGCCTCAACATAATACGGGTCATAGCGTGTAAATTCAGGTTTCATCAGTGCGCGTGAGGCACTTGTAGCTTTTGCTAAGCCGGCTAATTTTTCTCGGTGCGGGCAAAGTAAAAAAATGCACTCACCATGAGGGAATTGATCATCACTGCGATAATATTCCAAACAACTACAGGCATCGAATCAATCAAAACACCGTAATACACCCACACGATTTGAAACGTGCCCATAATGCCTGCCATGGTTGGATTCATACCTTTAGAACTCCTTCGTTTAAGTATTGCGAGCAAATCCGGGGCAGCTGCAAAGGTAGTGCCGAAACCTGCCACAAATCCGATGATCTCATGCCCTTCCATTCATGCCTCCTATTGTTATGCTCTACATCCAAATCTAGCTCGATCAACTGCGCTCACAGTGGAAGATATGATAGTCTTATGGCTCTAGGTCTACGTAAAACACGATTCTTGTATTTCATTACCCAACCCTCCATTTGGGAATTGTCCTGACCTTTCTTTCTAGTATTCACCCAACAGCACCAAGGCAACCTCAACATACCATAGCATTACTGGAGGTCTGGTATAGGATTGAGAAAAGTAGATTTTTAAACTTAATATTTAATACCGTTACATATAGAAAGACCGCGAGAGTATTTTTCACGGTCCAGATATTGTAAATACGGTTACAAAACAGTTACAAATATTTAGAAATAAAAAATGGTTACAAGTCAAAACTCTCAACCCTTTGATTTTTATGACTCCTTAACCAGAACTCAAATCCAAAGCTTAGCTAGAGTAAATTTAAAGTCTCAATATTTCAAATAGGAATGTATGCAATTGGGTACTTGACATTTTGAAATAATCCACATTGTCTTATTACTTTATTAATATGTATCTAGCATTAAGTAAAATCATTTAAATAATCAATATATAATATTAACATACTGATTATAAACAATATTATTCTATATTTAAAATTTAATCAATCCAGAAAATATTATTATAAATAACCATCTTAATGATAGTATTTACAAATTACTCACAAAGTTATCCACAGAAATTGTGGACAAATAATAATTTAATATAAATAAATTTTTAAACATCATATAAATTATGGAAATTCATATAGCAAATTTATTATTTCTATTCTGATAAGAATTAGAATTTCATCTGATCAAATTAGAGCATTCTGCATTTAAGTACGTCCATACCCCGAATTCAGGAAGTAATTTCCGCATTCATATGCTGAGAAGAGCGGCAGTATGCTGCCGATGGTTTTCCACAAAGCATC
>NZ_JAWJYP010000074.1:0-1077 GCF_033063275.1 Nitrosomonas sp. Is37
TATACTTTTGATTAAAGCAGGAACATTTTCGAGATCATATAAAGCGCCAACCAAATGATTCTCGAGCGCATCGATGCTGTCAAACACGCGGTTATGAAAGTATTTTTCTCGCAGTTCATCCCAAATATGTTCTTGCGGATTTAGTTCAGGGGAATACGGTGGCAGGAATAACAAACGGAGGTTCTCAGGCAAATGGAAATCCTTGCTTTTATGCCAGCCAGCACCATCAAGGATCATAACGACGTGATCACCAGGGTAACGGTTGGCAATCTCATTGAGGAAAATCTGCATGCAATCGCTGTTGACATGAGGCAACACCAAACTGTCGAAGGCTCCATCGAAGGGACTGACTGCTCCGTAAACATAAGTATACTCTTGCGTCACCATGGCACTCACCACCGGTCGATCTGGACGGCGGCACCAACAATAACGTCTGTCTGTAATGCGGCCAAAGCGGGCTTCATCCTGGAACATCAAACGTAGTGGTCGATGATTACCCCACGCAGCTACCATTTCATCTAGCCGCTCCTTAAGTTTTTTTTCCAATCCTCGCGCAGCGCAGCATCTCCTTGAGGATGAGCAGTATCCGGTGCTAATTTACGCCAGCCATGGCGAGCCAGCATTCGATAAATCGTTGAGAGCGCTACTCGCTTACCTAGCCGTTCCTCGATTTTCTCTTTAAGCGGAGGAACAACCACCACGCCGCATTGAGCCGCTTCCACCAAAACCTCATTCAGAATTTGTGCTTCCTGTTCAAGCGTGGCAATCGCACGATTACGAAGGACTCGTTTCGCTCGAGGTGCCTCCTCTTCGCCACGAGCGACCTTACAGTAGCGCGTGCGCATGCTGCACGTCCATCTAATGGAACGACCAATGGCCTTCGCCGTTTCCTCTATCGACATTCCCAATTCCAATGGCAGCAATACCGCTTGGGCCGCCCTCAACTCAGCCGCCGTTTTGGCTGTCCTCAACAATTCTCGGGCTGAGACTAATTGATCTGTTCCACTTGCTTTTCTTGCCATGATTTTTTCCTCGTAATTCATGGCTATATTGTTTCATTTCTTCATTTTTCAATGC
>NZ_JAWJYP010000075.1:0-899 GCF_033063275.1 Nitrosomonas sp. Is37
CCATTCCCACTTCTGGTTTCCCAGAAGCAGGAATAAAAATCAGACTATAAGCCCATAGAATTAAGGAACAATCCTGTTGTTAAGGATTTCCTTGCTTGCATTGTTCCAGACTACGTCCGTCAAATTGGAGTAACGGGTGATGATCTGAGCAGCAATACCGCCTGAGAATAAACCGGACCAGCCCAGAATCACAAAGCCCCAGTGCAATGGCGCGCTAAAGAGCTCTTCCATGAACCAGAAGGCATGACCCCATTCGTTCAAGCCTACGTTTGGCAGAATCATGAGTGGTCCTGCAATTGCCATTACCAGCGGGAAGGAAATACCTCTGCTGTATAAAGGCAGACGGGTCATTGCATACAGGTATGAAGCAACACCACATACGATGTACATCGGGAAGGAGCCATAGAACACCACAACATGGCTAGGTGTAAAACTGGTATCACGAATAATTACTTGGTGCCATGATGCATCTTGTTCGGTGAAGAAGCTACCGCCCCAGTATACGCCAAAGAGGTATATACCAAGCCACATCAACCAGTAAAAATAACGCTTGATTTCCAGTTTTGGATCCAAATTGTCCAGTTGCTCTTTGGTATCACGGGTTTTCCAGAGCCAACCCCAGGTAACCAATGCAAATAACGGCATAACGGTCATGTGTACACGCCACAATCCCATCCAAATTCGATCAAACTCAGGTTCCATCGAATCCATACCATGGGAATAGGCAAATGTCCGTTGGTACCAGATCCAGAAGATCGCTACCGCCAGCATTGTTGCCATTCCAAATTTATACCATTTCGAGTCATACCACAGCGCCATGTCATAGCCTCTAGCGCTAGACGCTGCGCTGCTTGTTCCCATTGTAGTTGCCATTTAAATTTCCTCCTGTTTTTCATTTA
>NZ_JAWJYP010000076.1:0-800 GCF_033063275.1 Nitrosomonas sp. Is37
ACACGCTGTTGCAGGGCGACCATTTCGCGCAGTCGGGTGTGTTCATCTTGAATCTCAACATACGCGCGATTCATCGGACCCCAGCCTTCAGTATAGGTCCAGCCACCAGGGTTGACGTGTGCAAAGCCTACGTGCATCTTGGCCAGGTCATTTTCAGCCATTTCCAGTACTTTGAGTTCCATCGATGCAGGGTTGTTGCCTTTCGACCAGAATAACTGGGTGAATTGACCAAATCCTGGTTTGTCAGGTGCAGGCGGTGCTGGACGATTGGTTTTTTGTCCCGTCAGCAGGCCTTCATCGTATAGTGCTTTCACGATGTCATGTGCTTCCTGGTATTTGGCAAGTCCTTCCAGGGTACCTTTGTCCATCAGTTCCAGGTAGGAGCGGGCAAAGCGTTCTGAGTGACATTGGCTACAGGTGACTGCCCATGAGTCCAGTCGTTTTTCTGACCATTCGCTCGTGATGTTTTCAGCAATGCCCGGAACAAAAGGATAGTTGGCCCAGCGTATTTTTCTGACCATGTTGTGGGCGTATTCGCCTTCATATTCCATATGGCAGCCGGCACAGGTGGGGGCACTTTGTCCGCCTTTGGCAAAGGCATCTTTCAGCGGTACGTCCCAGTTCCATTGGTCGCCCTTCATGGCAACGACCTTGCCGTGCTTGGACATGGAGTAGGCTTCCCAGTTGTTGTGATCTACCCCGCTGTGGCAGGTTGCACAGGCTTCCGGTTTACGCGATTCTGCCGCTGAGAATTCATGTCTGGTATGGCAACCGTCACATTTGTTCTGGTTGTAATGACA
>NZ_JAWJYP010000077.1:0-686 GCF_033063275.1 Nitrosomonas sp. Is37
CACACCGGCGAACCACTGATCGCACTGGAACGCAAACCATCGGAGCTTAGCGCATTAGCCACTGCGATAGGCAAACATACTTCCCCGAACGCCCTCATCCTTGCCTGGTGGGACACCTCCCGCCAAATACGCTTACTATCGGAGCGCAACACCTTATTTAACGGGCACCTCAATGAACCGCTCATCATACCCGCGCGCTGGCAGGAACAAAGCGACACCATCCGCGCCTATGAAAGCAATATCGCGCATAGCGCACCAGCAGAAGAAGAGCATAAACAATTCCGACGTTTCACCGAAGCGCTCGTTCAGACCCCCGAAGCAGGCGTAGCCCAATTACGTGAATTGATTGGCCCCAGCCAGGAAGCCTATCTGGTGATCCATGTCTCTGATTTATACAAATTAGGCCTACTGCACCCGGACAAATTTGGTGTGGCCTACAAAAACTATGCCCTGACAAGCAATATCCATGGACTGATCACCCACATGAAAGTCGAGATGAAAGAACATAATTACAGCACCTATACGCTGCAATCACTCTCTGATCGCGACATCCGGGTATTCTTTTTAGCAGACGAGCAAAGTACAAACACACTCATTGCCCAGATGCTCCCCTTTACTGACAAGCCGCCGCCGCTTGACCTAAAAGCTGCGCAACTTGTCTACCAGCAAGGAGGATACTGGGTATA
>NZ_JAWJYP010000078.1:0-660 GCF_033063275.1 Nitrosomonas sp. Is37
ACCAATCCAGTTGAATCCGTCTTTGCTACTGTCAGATTGAGAACAGACAAAACCAGGAATTGTGGTAGCAGAACAACTACGTTGACCATGGCGTTCAAACTCATGGAAACAGCACAGAAAAAATGGTTTCGTTTCGATTACGAGGTTATAAGCTGTTAGCTGATGTCATCACCGACGTCAAATTTGTTAGCGGTATTAAACAATCAGGAGATCAAAAACAGGCAGCCACTTAACTCTCTATACACCAGATTTGACTATAGCTCATTTTGACTATAGCTCATCATGTCATGATTGCCTGTGTAATCGGTGGTAATCTTTCTCCTTAAACTCGTTTTTAATGCAGCATACCAATACGCCTCGATTCAACCGTCGCGATCAGTGAGCTGCAGCAGTTGCTGCCATAGTGTGATCAGGGTGAAATGTAGCTTTTTGGGTAAGCAATGCCCAGATGATGCGGGCATTCTTGTTTGCTAGGGCAACAGCAGCAACGTTCTTATTGCGCCGCGCTATCAGCTTGCACAGCCAGCTTTCAGGCTCGGCCTTTTTTTCGGCAATGCGGATGACTGCTCTTGCTCCGTGGATCATTAGGTAGTGTAGTCACAAGATATTTGCCCAAAGAGCGATGCATCTGATATGGACGGCGGCGAGGAAGGAAGCGGT
>NZ_JAWJYP010000079.1:0-629 GCF_033063275.1 Nitrosomonas sp. Is37
TGTTTGCCTATCGCAGTGGCTAATGCGCTAAGCTCCGATGGTTTGCGTTCCAGTGCGATCAGTGGTTCGCCGGTGTGATTTTCCCAGTTGAGCAGTACCAATGCTTCTTGTTCTCGTTGCCCAAAATAGGCAAGCGCGATAGGTTTGTCGCTTTCTGCGACGCGTATTTCATGTTTGCTGATCTTGAGTGTCGGCCAGGCTTCTAGTTCGAGTTCCGGATATTTGCTCGCGTCCCCTTCGTCTATCAGTTGGTATTGATAGGGGGCAACTCCCGGGGTCAGCCATAAGTAGGCAAACCAGCTGAGTAAAATGAAACCTCCCGTTACGAGGGTGATGCCTAGTAGCGGGAGGAGCTTGTCTAGCCAGCGCACTTGTTGAGTGCGCTGGTTGTCGTTTGCAGTAGTCAAAGCTTAGCTTTGTTTACGTTTGCGCCAGCCAATCAGCGCTAATGTGCCTGCTAGCAACATGCCGCCGCCTAGTCCACCCAGTGAGATTTTTTCACTGGTGCTGTTCAGGTCCAGCAGACTGGTTTTCTTTGCTTCCAGTTTGCTGACACGCTGTTGCAGGGCGACCATTTCGCGCAGTCGGGTGTGTTCATCTTGAATCTCAACATACGCGCGATTCATCGG
>NZ_JAWJYP010000080.1:0-560 GCF_033063275.1 Nitrosomonas sp. Is37
CCCTTTACTGACAAGCCGCCGCCGCTTGACCTAAAAGCTGCGCAACTTGTCTACCAGCAAGGAGGATACTGGGTATATAAACTGCCATAAAGAGCAGCACTTAGAAATAACCCTACTAGCAGAATCAAAACCATTTACACAATCTGATGATCGCGTACAATACGGCTAGATTTATTACTGTTAAGACCTAAGTTAGAAAAAAAAGGAGAGAACATGAAGTACATTACAGTCTATGCACTTGCTATAGCAGCAATGTTTGCATTGATGACGGGAAGTAGCATAGCCGCTTCGGATGTTCCATTTGAAGGGCGCACCAAATGCAGCAACTGTCACAAATCGCAAGCCAAATCATGGAAAGACACCGCGCATGCCAAGGCAATGGAATCGCTCAAGCCAAATACCAAAAAAGAAGCCAAAATTAAAGCCAAGCTGGATCCGGAAAAAGACTATACCCAAGACAAAGACTGCGTAGGCTGTCATGTAGATGGTTTTGGCAAAGCAGGCGGCTATACGATCGACGCGCCCAAGAAACCGCTGGCTGCAGTAGGCTGTGAATCCTG
>NZ_JAWJYP010000081.1:0-558 GCF_033063275.1 Nitrosomonas sp. Is37
CGTCAACATCACTAAAGCTAGCCAGCAAGTCGGAGGCATTGACGGTATAGGGAGTATCTTCCGTACCGTTCGGCAGTGATGCCGTAGCAGTTCCAGTTGGGTCGTCATTAACAGCTGCTAAAGTGTAGCTTTGTGTCGCAGCAATGCTGCCGCCGTTACCATCAATCACGTCGTAGTTAAGGGTAACTGTGCCATTGAAGTTTTGTGTCGGGGTAATGGTAAAAGTGCCATTGAGATTATCGGTCACAGTGCCATCAGAAGCGATTAATGCTGCAATACTTAGCGTGTCATCGTCAACATCACTAAAGCTAGCCAGCAAGTCGGAGGCATTGACGGTATAGGGAGTATCTTCCGTACCGTTCGGCAGTGATGCCGTAGCAGTTCCAGTTGGGTCGTCATTAACAGCTGCTAAAGTGTAGCTTTGTGTCGCAGCAATGCTGCCGCCGTTACCATCAATCACGTCGTAGTTAAGGGTAACTGTGCCATTGAAGTTTTGTGTCGGGGTAATGGTAAAAGTGCCATTGAGATTATCGGTCACAGTGCCATCAGAAGCGATTA
>NZ_JAWJYP010000082.1:0-538 GCF_033063275.1 Nitrosomonas sp. Is37
CGGAAGTTGAATGTATTGCCAAGGGCAAGGCGCACAAACCTTATGAGTTTGGAGTCAAAGTAGGCGTGGTGACTACTAGCAAGGAGAGCTTTGTCGTGGGAATGAAATCATTTCCAGGTAATCCGTACGATGGGCATACGCTTACAGCATCCTTGGAACAAGTTCACAAACTAACGGGTATTGCGCCAAAGGAAGTTTATGTGGATCGGGGTTATAGAGGACACGCGGTGACGGATACGGTCAAAGTATGGATAGCAGGAGCCAAGCGCGGCGTCACGGTGGCGATCAAAAAGAAGCTCAAGCGGCGCAGTGCGGTGGAACCCGTGATCGGACACATGAAAAACGATGGGCGTCTGGGGAGAAACTTTTTGAAAGGCACAGCAGGCGATGCTATCAATGCCTTACTGTGCGGTGCTGGCTATAACTTGCGCAAGATTCTGCGCCAACTGGCGCTTTTGTGTGCTCGTTTGGGAATCAATATTAATCGGCTATTGATTGGCAATATGCCTAACCTACAACTTAGTAGTTGAGAAAAAGG
>NZ_JAWJYP010000083.1:0-537 GCF_033063275.1 Nitrosomonas sp. Is37
ACGCATTAGTTTTGAGTATTGATGAGAAACCCGGCATCCAAGCTTTGGAACGAGAAACTGGCTATGTCGAAACGCGCAACCAGAAGCTGGTACGTGCTTACAGAAGCACATACAAGCGTCATGGTACGCTAAATTTGTTTGCTGCATTGAATGTGGCCACGGGCCACATCAAAGCTCAAACCACCCAAACTAAAACACGGGAAGATTTTCAGAATTTTATGGATCTCGTCATGCAGGATTTGCCTAAAAACAAAGAAGTTCACGTTATTTTGGATAACTACTGCACACACAAGAAGAATGATGAATGGTTGGATAAATATTCAGGTCGAGTGCATTTTCACTTCACGCCTACTTCGGCAAGTTGGTTGAACCAAATAGAAATCTGGTTCAGTATTTTATCTCGCAAGACATTAAAAGGAGCAAGCTTCAGTAATGTTACTGAGTTAAAAGAGGCAATCGAAGCATTCATTACTTATCATAACCAGAATGCCCAACCGTTTAAATGGCGTAGGCCTGAAGTTAAAGGTAGTCAAATAA
>NZ_JAWJYP010000084.1:0-530 GCF_033063275.1 Nitrosomonas sp. Is37
TCCGGTTTACGCGATTCTGCCGCTGAGAATTCATGTCTGGTATGGCAACCGTCACATTTGTTCTGGTTGTAATGACACATGGAGCAGCCGTCAGCAACTTCACGCTGTGGCATCGCAGCCCAGACTGTCGTTTCGACGTTGGCTTTCCAGTCCAGCGCATGCGATGGACGCCCTGCCGGCCATTGGCCATTCGGGAAAATCATGGTGTCGCGTTCCGATTCACGTTCTGCAAATTCTCGCAGGTGACAGGTGCCGCATAGATCCGCTGTCGGCATGATGATGTCTTTGGTATGGTCCGCTTTCTTCTTGGCGTTCACTTCTACGTGACAGTCTATACAGCCTACTTCTTTCAGCTTTTCATCTGCGCCCAGTTTGCCCAGTGAACGCAGGTTATTTTCTACTTCTTCCAGCTTTTCTTTTTTGTAATATGTCGGATCTTCCGGTTTGAGGTTACGTACTTTGTCTAAGTTGGCATGGGTGCTGCGCTTCCATGCATGCACCCACACCGGTGATTCGTCTGAGTGACATTC